>JBMFPD010000177.1:0-6908 GCA_049969295.1 Anaerolineae bacterium
CAGGGAGACACCGGTGGTGGATGGCCCGCTGGGCTCGTGGGATTCGGCCACCGTGCCCCCGGGGACTTACACCATCCGCCTGGTGGTGGTAGACAGGACCGGGAACTACCCACCCCCCTGTCAGGTGACCTTGCAGGTCGTGCGGTAACCCTTTGCAGGTGCTGCGGGCCAGGCGACGCGTGGGCCACCCGGCCTGCCTTTGCCGTCCAGGGGAGGGCGCAGGCCAGCGCTACGCTGCAGAGCGAGGCACGCCGAGGTGGAGGGGCAAGGCTAGAGGATGATCCGCCAAGGGTGCGTGTAGATGCGGAACTGCCCCCGTCGCAGGTACCCCAGGAGGGTGCAGTTGAGCCGCTCCGCGAGTTGCACTGCCAGGGAGGTGGGCGAGGAACGGGAGGCCACGATGGGGATGCCCAGCCGCACCGCCTTGACCACCATGTCATAACTGGCCCGCCCTGTGCTCACGAGGAGCTTATCTCCCAGGGGGATGCCCCGCAGGAGGCAGTAGCCCGTCACTTTGTCCACCGCGTTGTGTCGCCCCACATCCTCCAGGAGGACCACCAGTTCGCCCTCCCGTGTGAAGAGGGCCGCAGCGTGGATGCCCCCGCTCTCCCGGTAGGCCCTCTGCCGGGGAGGCATCTCGCTGCTGAGCCTCTCTACCACAGCGCGGGGCACCTTTGGGTCGTCCCGGCGCAGGGGGGAAAGGCTCAGGTCCACCTCTTCCAGTTGGACCCGCCCGCAGCCCGATCGGATGAGAGGCGCCACCTCACCAGCGGGATCCCCCAGAGGAATACCCTCCCGCAGGGTGATGGACACCCGATTCCGGGAGGCGTCCAGGGGGTCGTCGGGGGCCCTTGGCCTGAAGGCCAGGCGGCCGCAGTGCTGCACCAGGACCACGTCGTCAAAGGAGCGGATCAGCCCCTCGCCTAGGCAGTAGCCCACGGCCAGTTCCTTCTCGTGCCCCGGCGTGCGCATGAGGACCGCCACCGTCCGTCCGTTCACGACGACCTCCAGCGGCTCCTCGGCCACCACGCTTCCCTGCCGGGCCTCGGGACTGGCCCCGTCCCGCACGTGGAGGAACTGGCAGGGCCAGCGGTCCAGGGGGACGTCCTCCTCCTCGTCAGCGGGGATGCTTGCCATGGAGCGCTTCTCTCCTACCCCGCAGGGCGGGTCCCAGGGAGGGGGAACCGGGCGCAGATGGCCGCGACCTCCTCCCGCACGCGGCGGGCCACCGCCTCGTCGCCCCAGTGCTCCACCACGTCGGCGATCATGTCGCCGATGGCGTCCATCTCCATGGGGCCGAAGCCGCGGGTGGTCACCGCGGGCGTGCCGATGCGGATGCCGCTGGTCACCCGGGGCGGCAGCGGGTCAAAGGGGATGGCGTTCTTGTTCACGGTGATGCCCACCGCGTCCAGGGCCTCTTCCACTTCCTTGCCCGTGCGGCCGCTGTGGCCCACGTCCACCAGCATCAGGTGGTTGTCGGTGCCACCAGCCACAAGGCGCAGGCCCCGTTCCTGGAGCCGGCGGGCCAGGGCCCGGGCATTGCCCACCACCCGTTGCAGGTAGATGCGGAACTCCGGCTGAAGGGCCTCGCCGAAGGCCGCGGCCTTGGCGGCGATGACGTGCATGAGGGGCCCGCCCTGGATCCCGGGGAAGACGCTCTTGTCCACCGCCTGGGCGTACTTCGCCTTGCAGAGGATGAGGCCGCCGCGGGGCCCGCGGAGGGTTTTGTGGGTGGTGGAGGTGACGAAGTCGCAGTAGGGCACCGGGTCGGGGTGGAGGCCAACGGCCACCAGGCCGGCGATGTGGGCGATGTCGGCCATCAGGTAGGCCCCCACCTCGTCGGCAATCTCCCGGAAACGGGCGAAGTCGATGAAACGCGGATAGGCGCTCGCGCCGCAGACGATCATCCTGGGGCGCACCTCGCGGGCTTGCCGGGCGATGGCGTCGTAGTCCAGTTGCTCCGTCTCTGGAGAGACGCCGTAGAAATGCACCTCGTACAGGCGGCCCGAGAAGTTGACCGGGCTGCCGTGGGTCAGGTGGCCGCCGTGGGCTAAGTGCATCCCCAGGATGCGGTCGCCGGGCTGGAGCACAGCAAAGTAGACGGCCATGTTGGCCTGGGAGCCGGAGTGGGGCTGGACGTTGGCGTGCTCCGCGCCGAAGAGGGCCTTGGCCCGGGCGATGGCCAGTTCTTCCACCTCGTCCACGTGCTGGCAGCCGCCGTAGTAGCGGTGGCCGGGGTACCCCTCGGCGTACTTGTTGGTGAGGACCGAGCCCATGGCCTCCAGCACCGAGGCACTGACGTAGTTCTCCGAGGCAATGAGTTCAATACCATCCCGCTGGCGGCGGGCCTCCCGGGCGATGGCCTCGGCCAGTTCGGGATCGCTGCAAGCCAGCGCGCCCTCCGGCCGTCCCCCCAGGAAGCTCCACATGATGCCCGGCTCACAGGGTTCCCTCCCCTTCTCCCAGGGGCGCAGCCGGTCCCACAGGCGGTCAATGTCACCCACTTCCCTGGTCATGATCCCCGCCTCCCAAAGAGAAAGCACGAATGGCACGAAGAAAACACGAATGGCACAAATTTACTCATTTTTGGAGATCTGTGAAATTCGTCCCATTCGCGCCATTCGTGATCCCGTCTTCAGCCGAACAGTTCCTCCAACCTCCCCGCCAGGTCCTCTGGCCGGCCGGTCCCCTTCTTGCCTCCTGTCACCTCCTGGTAGAAGGCCTCGTCGTAGTTGCGCGTCTGGACGACGATGGGCATGGGGACGGCATGCCCCATCAGGAGGACCTGCTGCCGCGTGTCCAGGCTCTCCAGGGCTCCCCGCAGGAAGGCCCGGTTCCCCACGCCAGTGAGGACGGCCTCAATGTCCCGCTCCTCGGTCATCTTGCCGGTCACCCGCGTCCCGATCTGCGAGAGGACCTCCGTGTCAATGCCGCTGGGACGCTGGTCGATGACCATCAGGGTCACGTTGAACTTGCGCATCTCCCGGGCGATGGTCCCGAAGACGGTCTGGCGCGCCGCGGTGGGGTTGAGGAACTTGTGGGCCTCCTCAATGGTGATCATGAGTTGACGCGGCTTGTCCTCTTCCTTGCGGGTCTGGAGGTACTGGTTCCACTTGGCCTCGTACAGGCGCATGATGCGCCGGGTGATGATGTTGGCCACGAGCATGTAGTCCAGCAGACGCTGGTGCTGCCCGAACTGCAGGATGACGTGCTTCCCCTGCTCCAGGCAGCGGAGCATCTCGTCCACCTGGTCAAAGGCGGCCTGGGGCTGGATGTAGGGACGCCGGGCCAGTTCCTTCAGCTTGCGCTGGAGGGCTTCTGTAGCGCCGGCGTGCGCGTTGGTCTCGGCGCAGAAGGTCTGGATGTCCTCCGCCTTCATCTCCAGGAGGGCCCGCAGCCAGTCCTCGCCGTAGCGGTCCTGCAGGAGCCCGGCCGTGGCCTGGGCTGTGGAGGTCAGGTCCAGTTCCTCCCCCAGGAGGAGCACATCCCCGGCCTCAATCTGGTTCAGGCCGAGGCGCAGGACCCCATCCACGGCCCGCCCCTGCTGGCGGGACATGGCCTCGTCCAGGGAGTACACGAGGACGCGGGAGGCCCCGAAGAGTTCCCGCAGGCCCCTGGCCCATCCGCCCCCCTCCCGCTGCACGCTGTAGGCGTACTCGTTGTGCATGTCAAAGATGAGGTTGCTGGCCAGGCCCTTGGCGATGATGCCAGCGAGGAGAAGCCGCGCCAGGAAGGACTTGCCCGTCCCGGACTGCCCGAAGATGCCGTTGGAGCGCTCCACGAAACGGCGCAGGTCCAGGCAGATGGGGATGTCCTGGGTCAGGGGCGTGCCGACGGCGAAGTGGGCCTCGTCCTCCGCGCCGAAGACGGCGGCGAAGTCCTCCTCCCGCGCCTCGCAGAGGACGGCGAAATGCATGGGGATGGTCTTCACCGGGCGCGGGCCCTCCTCCCCAGCGAGAGCCGCCTCGGCCGCCGCCAGGGGCTCGGAAGGGCTCACGCGGCGCATCATCAGGTAGGGCTTGACCTGGACGGTGGCGTAGGTGGCCGTGCCTTGCAGGACCTCCCGGAGGAACGCTGCCTCGTCCGGCGGCGGGTCGGCCTGGACGCGCGCGTCGGTGGCGCGCAGTTCCAGGTCGGCGATGGCGCTGAAGTAGAGGTACTCCTCCCCTTCCACGATGACGAAGTCCCCGATGCGCAGCGATTCGGTGGAGATGCCCGGGTCCAGGCGCACCGTCAGGCCGGCGTTGAACGCGCCGTCCGTCACCACACCCAGCCGCTTCCTGCGCATGCCCATCCTAGTTCCCTCCCTCGGGCGCGATGCCCGAAAGCACCGTCGCCAGCCGGTCGTACTCTTCCTTAAGGAGCCGGGCCACCTCCCGCGCTGCTCGGCGCAGCCAGACACCGTCCTTCCCGCGGTCGCCGTAGGCCCGGCGGATGTGGGCAGCCAGCAACTGCTCGCTGGGGAGCGGGGTCTCAGCCGCGAGGAGCAGGCGGAAGTAGTCCAGCCGCTCCGTGAAGGCGCGTACCTCCTCCGGCGTACAGGCAACGACGGAGTAGTGGAGGGGCGGAGGCTGAGGCGGCAGGACCTGGCGCGGCACGCCCCCTTCCTCCTGCCACCCGACCAGGACGGCCTGGAACTCCGTGCGGATGGTGTGGACCAGTTCCGGGTGCTCCTGGTAGATGGCCGAGTCGTAGACCGCCTCGTCGCTCCGCCGCAGGGCGCGGCGGCCGGGCTGGAGGCCCACCGTCTCGCCGAAGCAGACCACGGCCAGGGCCTCGCCACCGGCCATGAGGGGGGCTTTCACCAGGCTGCCCAGGGCCGGGGGCTGGTGCAGGGTGAAACTCTCCGCCACAAACCCCAGGGAATGAGTGGCGACAATCTCTCCAATGCGCGTCATATGCCTCGCTCCCGCTTGCTCCGCTCCTTGGCCGACCAGGGGAGGACCACCCGTCGGCGGGCGAAGGCTTCCTCAATCATCTCCTCCACCACCCGGCGGTCGGCCGTGGTGATGACCGCCTGCTCGTGGGCCTCCTGCAGGGCCGGCGGATAGCCCCGGCCGCGCCGGCACTGGTCCACCACGGCCGCGTGGACCAGGTCCAGCATCTCCCGGTCCTCCAGGACCCACAGGGGGGCCTCCACCCGGGCGATCTCCTGGCCGGCGTTCAGGTAGAAGAACCCGACCCTGTGCTCCCCGTACTTCTCCAGAATGGGGGCGCGGCTCCGGAAGAGGTCCGACCGCTCCCCCTCCTTCAGGTGGGTGAAGAGCTCCCGGTCCGGGATGCCGGCCAGGGAAGCGCAGGCTGAGTCCTTCCGCCCCGCCTCAAACTCGCAACGCACGCAGTTGACCACCGGCTCGGAGCACAGGCCCACCCGCAGGGCGTTGACCACATCGTGGGCCCCCGGGAGGCTGATGTAGTTGGCCACGGGGATGCCCTCCTGGACAAAGCGGCCCAGGGTCTCCAGGAAGGGGTTGAGGAACTCGCCCTGGACCTCCTCCGGCACGTTCTGCAGGCCCCAGAGGATGATGACGCCGTCCATCAGGGCCACCACGGGCCGTGGGGCCTGGCTGGCCACCTCAAAGAGGGTGGCCAGTTCCTCCACGGCCATCTTGGCCGAGAGGATGGCCCCTTCCACGGGCAGGGTGCGGTGCTGGAGGGCCAGGTAGACCTCCTCGTCGCGGAAGTAGAGGCGGCTGCGGGAATCCAGGATGGCCCCCGGCCGGGAGCCGTAGGTGATGACAGCGTAACCGGTGTTCAGGACGTAGTAGCGCACAGGGAAGTGGCGGTCCGGCCCCATAGAGGAGCCATCGGCGGCGGCCACGGAGAAGTCCCGTGGGGCTTCCGGCGCGGGGAAGGCGGCGGCGAAGGTCCCCAACGGCAGGGCAGCGACGAACGTGGTCACCGCGCGGGGATCTTCCAGACGTGTCCGCACCTCCCGCGGGTCCAGCGTGCGGAGCGCCTCCCGCGCCCGCTCCACCCGCTGGCGGCGCTCCAGGGTGACCTCGCGGGAGGCCATCTCCTCAATCTCCCGGCCCAGGCTGCCCAGGCGAAGCGGCATCTCTCCACCCCCAGGATGGCGTTCGGATCAAAAGGCAGGCCACGCCGCAGAGTTTGCAGTGCGGCCCGAAAGGGGCGCTCGGTAGGAGCACAGCGGCGCTGTGCCCCTACGTTCATGCCTCCCTCGTCCCTCGCTCCTCAGAAAGCCAATCCTTCAAGAATGCTGTGGTCCAGCCTTAGTCTAGCACAGTTCAGATGCAGGGGCAAAAGGGGGAGCGACGCGGCGACGCAGATGCAGTGGTGCGTCGTACCGGCGGGCGGATGAGCGAGGTCTGCCCAGGGGGCCCCCAAAGGCGGCCCCGGGGCGAACGCTCCCCCGCTTTGTCTCAGTTCCACCTTTGACATTGCTCCCCGTTCGTTTATAATCCCCACGAGGCCGACCTCCGCCGCACAATTTGCCAACCAGGGGGAGAACCGTGATCGCAGGCGAGACCTACACCGTGTACCCGGGCGTGGTCCTGGGCAGAGACGTCCGGATCGGACCCTTCGCCGTCCTCGGGCTGCCGGGCGAGGGGCAGGAGGGGCCTCCTCCCCGGACGGTGATCGGCGACGGGGCCCGCATCGGGGCCCACGTGGTCATAGAGGCCGGCGCGCAGATTGGGAGGGACTTCCGCTGCGGCCACGGCACCGTCATCGGCGGGGATGCCGTCATCGGCAACGGGTGCACCGTGGGCGCAGGCTGCCACCTGGACCATATCCGTCTGGGCGATGGCGTGGAGGTCCAGGACCTGGTGGTGATGGGCATCCTGCCTCAGGACAAGTACGACTACCACCGGGTGGGGGCCGACTGGGAGCCCGTGGTGGAGGTGGGGGCCGGCTCGGTGATCCGCTCCCATTCATCCATCTACGCC
>JBMFPD010000178.1:0-6869 GCA_049969295.1 Anaerolineae bacterium
CTGGAAGAGGTGGCCAAGGAGAAGGTCTGGGACCGGCTGCCGCCCCGCACGCGGGAGGAGCAGGACGAGTTCTACCAGTGCCCGGCCTGCGGCCAGGTCTACTGGAAGGGCTCTCACTACCGGCGCATGGCCCGGTTCGTGGAGCACCTGCTCGGATGACGGCGGAGGTCAGACCGTAGGGCCTCTGGGACCTGGAACGGCCGAAACGGGGAGCTTCTCTGGGGTCAAGCACCAGAGAGTGAGGGCTGCCGCCGGGCGAAAGGGGGCTCCCCCGCCTGCGCCATGCGCTCCAGTTCCTGGAGGGCGGCGCGGGCTCTCTCGGCGGCCTCGGGGTCGGTCTGGTCCAGGCCCAGCGCAGCGAACTCCGCCTCGTCCAGGCGCAGGGTCCGGCCGTCGGGGTAGACGAAGAGGTCCAGCACCAGGTCCACGCACCGCACTTCCCGGTCGGCCAGGGTGGCCGGACGGCAGACGTTGCAGTACCACCCCTTCAGCCGACCCTCTGGGCTGCGGATCTCAAAGATGTTGTACCACCGGTCGCGGTAGAAACGCTCGGTCCACTGGTCCCCCGGCTCCAGGAGGATGTAGCCCAGGTCGCGAGGCGGATGGCCCCAGCGGGCCTGGAGGCGGATTTCGCTCCCGTCGTCCGCGACCAGGCGTGCCGGGTAGCGG
The DNA here is from genome assembly GCA_049969295.1 of Anaerolineae bacterium. Classification (GTDB taxonomy): domain Bacteria; phylum Chloroflexota; class Anaerolineae; order DTPP01; family DTPP01; genus DAOTYM01. The sequence continues at coordinate 670 of JBMFPD010000178.1, forward strand.
ATGACCTCCTCGCCGTGCACGTCCAGCTTGACCACGGTGACGGGCTCGCCCACGGGGTTCACAGGGGCACCTCCTGGGGAAGGCCCGTGGTGAGGGCGGCCAGGAGCCGCTCCTTGAGTTCCATGAAGGGCCCGGTGCAGGTGATGGTCCGGTCGCGGGGGCGGGGCAGGGGGACTTCCACTTCCATCTGGATGCGCCCCGGCCGGGGCGTCATGACGAAGACGCGGTCCGCCAGGAAGACGGCCTCCTCCACGTCGTGGGTCACGAAGAGGATGGTCTGGCGGAAGCGCGCCCACACCTTGAGAAGCCACTCCTGGAGTTGGGCGCGGGTCAGCGCGTCCAGGGCACCGAAGGGCTCGTCCAGGAGCATCACCTCGCGGTGGCAGAGGAAGGTGCGCAGGAGCGCCGCCCGCTGCTTCATCCCGCCGGAGAGGGTGGCCGGGAGGGCGTGCTCAAACCCCTGGAGCCCGAAGAGGGGCATGAGGGCGAGGGCCTCTTCCCGGGCCGCCCGCAGGTCCTGGCCGGCCACTTCCGGCCCGAGGATGACGTTCTCCAGCACCGTCCGCCAGGGGAGGAGGAGGTCCCGCTGGGGCATGTAGGCCAGGCGGCCCAGACGCTCTGGCGCTGGCTGCCCGTCCAGGAAGATCTCGCCCTGGTCCGGCTGCAGGAGGCCGCAGGCGATGTTGAGGAGGGTGCTCTTGCCGCAGCCGCTGGGCCCCACCAGGGTGGCGAACTCCCCTGCCCGCAGGGCCAGGGAGACGTTGTCCAGGGCCACCACCAGCCGCCCGTCCACGCGGAACCGCTTGGTGATGCCGCGGAGTTCCAGTTTGACCGGCCGTGCTCCACCGCTTGCTGCCATCGGTCCTTCCTCTGTTGCCAGGGTGCAGGGACATTCTACCACGCCGTCCCCGAGGGGCAAGCCGTGCAGGGACCTCTGGGCGTTGGCCCCCGAAGCCTGCCTGAGCCCCTGAGGGAGAAAGCAGAAGCGAGGGAGGGATCTCCCTCGCTTCGCCGCGACACCGCAGGAGGCCCGGAGAGCGGGCCGTCACTCCTCCTCAAACGCCTCCAACTTGCGGCCGCGCACCTGGGCCCACACGCTGCTCGCAATCGCCAGGATGGCGACGAGCATGAGGGCAGCCGAGATGGGCCGGGTGAAGAAGATGAGAGGCGAGCCGTGAGAGAGGACCAATGCCTGCCGGCAGGAGGTCTCCATCATCCGCGCCAGCACCGAGGCCAGCACCATCGGCGCCAGAGGGAACCCCAGTTTGCGCATCCCATAGCCGATGAGGCCGAAGATCAGCGCTACCCAGACGTCAAACATGAGGTAGCGCACGGCGTAGGCCCCGATGACGGAGCAGATGAGGATCAGCGGCCCGAGGACGGGGAAGGGCAGAAGAGCGATGCGTGCCCACATCCCCACCAGGGGCAGGTTGAGGATGAGGAGCATGACGTTGCCGATGTACATGCTGGCGATGATGGTCCAGACCAGGTCCGGCTTCTCCTTGAAGAGCATCGGCCCGGGCTGGAGGCCGTACATCATCAGCCCGCCCAGGAGCACGGCCAGCGCCGGCCCCGAGGGGATGCCGAAGGCGAAGAGGGGCACGAAGCCTCCGCTGCAGGTGGCGTTGTTGGCCCCCTCGGCGGCGGCCACGGCGTCAATCGCGCCGTGGCCGAAGCGCTCCGGATGCTTGGAGAAACGCCGCTCCAGATCGTAGGCCACAAAGGTGGTCACCGCTGGGCTGCAGCCCGGCAGGAGGCCCAGGAAGAAGCCGCTGAAGGCCGAGCGGATCATAGCGCCAAAACTGTCTTTGATGTCCTGCCAGGTGGGGAGCCAGCCCAGTTTCTCTGTCTTGTAGATATGGGTGATGCGCTTCTCGGCGTTGACCAGCACCTCTCCGATGGCAAAGAGACCGATGATGATGCTGATGAAGTCCACGCCGGCCATGAGGTACCTGGAGCCGAAGGTCAGCCGGGCGGACCCGGTAAGGGGGTCCAGTCCGACCATCATCACGAGAAGGCCGAAGATGGCCGCCGCCACGCCCTTGAGCAAGGCGCGCCCGGAAAGGCTGACCACCAGGCTCAGGCCCAGGAACATGAGGGCGAAGTACTCTGGCGGCCCAAAGGCCAGAGCCACACTCGCCAGGGCCGGGGCGAAGAAGGTCAGGCCCACCAGGCCCAGGGTGCCGGCCACCCACGACGAGATGGCTGAGATGCCCAGAGCAGGCCCTGCCCGTCCCTGCTTGGCCAGTTCGTAGCCGTCAATGGCGGTGGGCACCGACGCAGCCTCGCCAGGGATGTTCACCACGATGGCCGTGGTGGACCCACCGTACATGGCCCCGTAGTAGATGGCTGCCATCATGATCAACGCCGAGTCCGGGGGCAGCACCAGCGTCAGGGGCAGCAGGATGGCGATTCCCGACGTGGGACCGATGCCCGGCAGCACGCCGATGAGGGTCCCGATGAGGCAGCCGAGCAGGGCGTAGAACAGGTTCCCCAGCGAGAGGGCCTTGGCGAACCCTTGCAGCAGGTACTCCCATGAGAAGAACATGGCAGGCCCTCCTTAACGAGGCAAGATCCCCAGGGGGAAGGGGAGGTCCAACAGTTGGTGGAAAAGCAACCACATGGCAAACCCAGAACCGACCCCCAAGGCCAGAGAGACCAGAGGCCGGTAGTTGCCGAGGTACCACACGGAGAACGAGACGAAGAGCACCGACGACAGAGGGAGCCCCAGTGGTTCAAACAGGAGGAGGAACACGATCAGGCTGGCCAGGGTCACGCCCACGCGGATCCACCCCTCGCGATCGGGCCATGGCACCGGTTCTCCAGGGCCCGTCGCCCGCCAGGCAGTCAGCACCATCCCCAGGGACACGAGGAGGAGGGCACTGCTCAGCATCAGGGGAAAGGTGCGGGAGTGGAGCCCTGTGCCCCCCATGCCCTTGATCTGCAAGGACACGAAGATCATGGCCAGGCTCAGCACCGCGAGGGCGAGCCCTACCCACGTCTGTGCGCCACGTTGCGTCTTCATGGCACCCCTCTAGGTCAGGCCAAGGGACAGGCAAGGACCTTGCCTGTCCCTTGGCGATCGCGCTGTTCGCGCCTTACTTGACCTGAGCAGCCAGGTCCTTGTAGACGCCGGTCATCTTTTCAATGTAGGCCTTGGATTCTTCGTGGCCCATGGCCAGCGGCTCAAAGCCGTCCTTCCTCATCTGGGCCTGCACGTCGGCTTTCTTGTGGATCTCCAGGAAGGCGGACTCCAGTTTCTTGATCACATAGTCGGGCGTCCCCGAGGGCACGGCAACCCCGCGCTCGATGCCGATGACCATGTCCACGCCCTGGGACTTGAAGGTAGGTGCGCCCGGCAGGGCCTCAAAGGGGCCTTCAGTACCGATGGCCAGGACCCGGATCTGGTCGGCGTACTTCACCAGGTCATCCGAGTTGGCGATGACGGCGTCCACATGCCCGCCCAGGAAGGCGGTCATCTGCGGGGCCGCGCCGGTGAAGGGCACGTAATTGAACTGGGCGCCGGTCAGTTTCTGGAGCCAGAGCGTGGCCATGTGGTGGCCGGAGAAGGTGCCAGAGCCGCCGATGCTGATCTGACCGGGGTTGGCCTTGGCCGCATCCAGGAATTCCTGAAGGGTCTTGTAGGGGCTGGTGTTCAGGACGGCCAGGCCCAAGGGGGTCCGCTCAAAGAAGGCAACGGGGACGAGCTGTTCGGTCTTGTAACCGACATCCTGCTGCAGGGGCTGCAAGATGATGTGGGGGATGTTGATGCCGCACATGGTGTAACCATCGGGCTTGGCGCGCACGCATTCAGCCCACCCCACAGCACCGCCACCACCGACCTTGTAGTCGATGAGGACCTTCTGACCCAGGATGCGCTCCAGTTCCGGCTGCTGCATGCGGGCACGCCGGTCCGACTGCCCTCCAGGGTCAAAGACGATGAGATAGGTGATGGGGCCCGTGGGGTACTGAGGCTCTTTGGTCCCCCCTGCGCACCCTGCCAGGGTGCTGGCGAGAAGGAGCAACGCCACAGTCGCAAACAACACCTTCGTCCTCATATGTTGCCTCCTTAAGACTGGGATGGTTGTTAAGGCTCTCACAATCCCTGTGGAGCCCAGTTTTCACCGCTCTTTATATATAACATCACCTCCAGAAGCGCAAGTCCTGGGCCTCTTCTTGGGAGCTCTTGCCTCAGCATTCTCGCAGGGCCTTTGGCGGGGGCCGGGACGCGCTCACCGGACACCTCGCATCTCCTCCACCCGCACCGGGAGGTCCGCCAGGCCCAGGAGGTCCGCCAGGGTGAGCAGGGGGTTGTCCCCTTCGGGCTGGTGGGAGAAGAGGGGCGTGCGGTAGTAGTTGAGGGGCCACATCCCCTCCCCAAGGCTGAGGACATAGGCGTACCCCGAGGGAAGGTCCGCCGTCAAGGAGGCCAGAGCCTGCGCTGCGTGCCACCGGGCCCTCTCCGGGTCCGGGGCGAGAGGCGCGGCCTCCCAGGCCAGGACCTCCCGGGCGATGTGGGCCTCCACCTCGCGGTAGAGGGGGAAGGGCAGCCGGTTGCCCCGGGCCACCCGCTGCAGGACGTGCACCAGTTCGTGGGCCACAAGGAGCACGTTCTCCAGGCGCGCCAGGACCAGGGGGTCGCGGAAGTCCTTGGGGAGGACCAGCCATGTCCCCCACGGGTTGCTGGCCCAGCCGCCGGTATCCACGGGGCCCCAGCCGAAGAGGACGCGGACGCGCCGTGCCATGGCAAAGGCGGCGATGGGCCGCCCCGTGGGGAGCGTCTCCAGAACCTGGAAGACCGGAGCCAAAGGGTGAGGGGATCCGGGCACGCGTCTTCCTCCCTGGGGGCTGTCTGAGGGACGGAGCCCTACCGGGTCACCGTGACCTTGCGCAGGCCCCGCGGCCGGTCCGGGTCCAGCCCTTTGGCCAGGGCCAGGCAGGCGGCGAAGACCTGCCCCGGCACCACAGCAAGGACCGGCGAAAGCCACTCCGGCACGCCCGTCGGCAGCGGGAGCCGCAGGTCCGCGAGGTCCAGGAGGGCGGCCTCGTCGGAAAGGACGACGAGGCGGGCGTGCCGGCCCCGCAGGTCCAGGGCCAGGGCGTGGAGGTCCGGGAGCACCACTCCCGAGGGGGCGATGAGGAGGACAGGGAAGCCCTCCTCCACCATGGCGATGGGGCCGTGGCGGAAGTCGGCCGAGGAGTAGGGCTCGGCCGTCACGTAGGTCAGTTCCTTGAGTTTCAGCGCCACCTCAAAGGCGGTGGCGTAGTTGTACCCCCGCCCGATGACCGCGCACCGCTCCATGCCCGCGTAGGTGTCCACCTGGGGAGCGCAGGCTTCGGCTGCCTGCACCGTCTGGGCCATCTGGTCGGGGAGGGCCAGGAGCGCGTCCCGCAGCCCGGCCTCGGGGAGGAGCGCGGCGACAAGCCAGGCCAGCGCGTACAGTTGTGAGGTGTAGGTCTTGGTGGCGGCGATGCTCCGCTCCGGGCCGGCCCGGCACAGGATGACGTGCTGGGCTTCCCGGGCCAGGGGCGAGGTGGGCACATTGGTGATGGCCAGGGTTGCCACCCCCTGCCGCCGGGCTTCGGCGACGACCTCCGTCACGTCGGCCGCCTCGCCGGACTGGGAGATGCCGACGACCAGCGCATGTCGGAGGCGCGGTGGCCGCCGGTACAGGGTGTAGAGGGAGGGCGCGGCCAGGGAGACCGGCCACCCCAGGAACGACTCTATCAGGTAGCGGCCGTAGGTGGCGGCGTTGTCGGAGGTGCCCCGCGCGGCGATGACCACGTGGGTGATGTCGGCCTCCCGCAGGGCACGGGCGATGGCCTCCACCCGCGGCACTTCTTCGGCGGCGAAGCGCCGGAGGACCTGGGGCTGCTCCCGGATCTCCCCCCAGAGGACCACGCCCCGGGCATCTGCGCTGTCGGTCATCGTCCCACACCCTCCCGCGCCGCGCAGAGGCTGGAGGGGAGCGAGGCGATGAGGGCCACCTCCTCGCCGCGGAGAGCAGCCACGAGACGCTCTCGCCTGATCATGCGGAACATGGCAGAGCAGGCACCTCCTGGGAGAATGTGGGCACCATTGTACCACATCCTGAGCCGAGTTCAAGGGCAGTTGCACTTCGTGTTGCGGTTGCATCTTGTGTTGGTGAGTCGGGGACGCGGGAAGACCGACCTCTCCCATCCCCCCACCCCCTTCCCTC
>JBMFPD010000179.1:0-6860 GCA_049969295.1 Anaerolineae bacterium
CCAGCCCCCTCCCCGCGTGCGGGGAGGGGGCCCAGGGGGTGGGGTTGGAAGGCGCACAGCCGTGCGCCCCTACCTCTCCGTCGCCCTGGCCAGAACGACGTATCGTCAACAACCAGTGTGGCGCAGTACTAGGGCCGGAAGGCGAAGAGCCAGGTCCCCCCATCCTGGAAGACCGGCTCCAGGTAGGGGAGTTCCCGGAGGTCCGCCCCCTGCCCCCCGGCCAGGGCCCGTTCGTCTGGCCCCCAGTAGACGTATTGGATCCCCTGCACCTCCAGCCAGGCGCGGGCAGCATCTGGCTCCTCCGCGGCGTGGGCGTAGAACCAGGCCGCCTCGGCCGTCTTGCGCTCAAACTGTGCGGTGATGGCCCCGTGCCCCAGGAAGACCCACACTGGGGCCACCGTGGGCAGGATGTTGCCCACCGGCTGCGACGAAAGGACCACGCTCCCGGCCTGGGCGTGCTCCGCCAGCCACCGGGCCGCCTCTGCCTGCTCCTGCGTGAGGTAGAGGGGTGGGATGTGCCCCTGGGCCTGCACCATGGGACCAGCCAGGAGGAGCAGGCTGGAAGGAAGGCTCAAACAGAGGACGGCGCAGGCCGCCCAGCGGAAGAGGCCCCCGGAGGTGTACCGCCCACGCCCCCGCGCCAGAAGCCCGCGCCAGGGCCGGCTCCGGCGGGCCCACGGAAGGGCGCCCAGCAGGAGCCCGGCCGCAGCCAGGAGGCAGAGGACCGGGTGCGTCCCGAGGATGAGGCGCCGCTGGAGGTTGAAGGGCAGGTAGAGGAGGAGGGCCACAGCACCCATCCACCCCACGAGGAAGGCATCCCGCACCCGGCGCCTCCGCAGGGCCCCCACGAACCCCGGCACCGCCAGCAGGGCAAGCCACGAGTAGGCCACCAGGAAGTGGGCCGGGTGGGGCGAGAAGCCCAGGTTCTGGCGGGACCACTCCCGGAAGGCCTCGTTGAAGGTGAAGACCCAGGCGTTGTAGGCCAGGCCCGGCAGGGAAACCACCCCCACGGCCAGCGCGGCCAGGAAGGCCCCCCGCAGGCGGTCCCGCCGCAGGAGCGCAAGGGCCAGGAGGTGCGCTCCCAGAGCCCCGTAGACGATGCCAAGGTCAAAGGGGACGACGAAGGCCAAGGCCAGCGCCAGCGCGCCCCCGCGGAGGGCATGCCCCACCCCCTCCCCCTCGGCGGCGCGCAGGTAGGCCAGCACCGCCTCCAGGAGCAGCAGGAGCGAGAGGGAGATATGGGGGAAAGCATAGACGATGGGCAGGGTGAAGGCCTCTGGCACCCAGAAGTCTACCGGCATGTCGCCCAGCCAGTGGCTCCGCCCCAGGAGGATGAGGACCCACCCCATCCCGCTGGAGAGGGCGGAGAGAAGCCACGCCACCTTCCGCACGGCCACGAGGCCGGAGAAGGCGGCCTGGAAGCGGTAGACGCTCACCAGGGCCGCCGCCCCCAGGATGGCGCGCGCCCCGTGGAAGAGGGCAAGGACGTCCCCTCCCACGAGGGGCAGGAGTTTCCCCAGGAGGAGGTAGAGGCCGTGCACGAAGGCCCGCGGGTGGTCCTCGGACGTGTACGGCAGGTGCAGGAGCCAGGCCCCTTCCGCCCCCTGGCGCATCTCCGCCAGGTACGTCCGCACGTCCTCTACGTCGTACACGAGGCCGCTGAAGGGGTGCTCCGGCGTGGCCCACAGCGCGCACCAGGCATAGGGCAGGAAGGTCAGCCCCACTACGACGAGGGACCACCCCAGCACCCAGCCGTACTCCTGCCGGGAGATGGACACGTCACCCCTCCTCCCCAAGAGCGAGGTCCACCCCGAAGGCCCGCACGGAGCCGGCCTGGAACAGGGGCACGAAGTACGGCTTTTCCTCCGGGCGGAAGCGGGCGAGAGCGTCCTCTTCAGGGCCCCAGAGGAGGTAACGCACGCGCCTTGCGGCAAGCCACTTCCTCTCCTCCTGAGGCGAGAGGGCGCCGGCGAAGAACTGCATCACCTCCTCCTTGCGTTCCTGGGCGTAGGCCGTCTCCAGGGGATGACCGTAGACCACTTGCAGTCCCGCCCAGACGGGCACGAAGAGGCTCGTGGAAGGCGCGGCCAGGACCACGGACCGGGGGGGCGCGTGCTCCGAAAGCCAGGCCATGGCCTCCCCCTCGGCCCGGGTGAAATAGTAGTGGCGGTCATGGGCGATGGCCCCGCTCAGGGCGATGGCGATGACGACGAGGTTGGAGAGGGCCGAGAAGCCCACGAGGGAAGACGCAAGGAAACGACGGCGGGCCGGTGCCCTCACCCAGCCGAGGAGGTCCACAAGGCCCAGCGCGGCCAGGGCACACAGGGGGACGTGCAGCCCCATGAAGAGCCGCCGCTGGAGCGCTGTCGGCGCATAGAGGAGAGCCAGGTTGGCGAGGAGCCAGAGGACCAGGTAGGTGGCACGTTCCTCCCCGGCCCTGACTGCCCGCCAGGCTCCCCACAGGGCGAAGGCCCCCACCAGGCCGTACGCGAGCCCCACATCCCACAGGGGCGGAGAGAGGTTCACATCCTGCTCGGTCCAGACGCGGACCAGGGGGTCGGTTGCGACCACGGCCAGGTCGTACGCGCCGACGAGGGCCACGGGGAGGGCGGACGCCAGCACGGTCCAGACCCCTCCCCAGGGGAACCGGCGCGCGCGGGCCCACTTCCAGGCAAGGGCGACAGCCACGATGGGGTAGAGGCTCAACGCGGCGAAGGGGAGGACCAGGGCCATCCCCCCGCCGCACAGGGCGGCGAGGAGCATCCGCCCCCATGCAGGCCGGCCGGGAGGGTGCTCGCCGCCAGGGTCCACGCAGAGGAGGTAGAGCCAGAGGACGAGCCCCGTGGCCAGAGGGAAATGGACGTTGGCGAAGAGGGAGTAGAAGGAGTTCGCCTCCGGGACCCACAGGTCAGGGGCGATGTGGCCGAAGGGGAGCGCGGCCCACCCGAGCCCGGACGAGACCGCGACCAGGGCCCAGGCCAGCCGGTGGACGGTGGGCGTGGGGGCGAAGCGCCGCAGGAACCGGTGCGCGCTCCAGAGGAAGAAGAGGCCCCCCAGAAGGCGTCCCAGGTGGTAGGCCACAGGGAGGGGAAGGCCCAACCGCGCTGTCAGGTTGCCCCAGAGGAGGTAGGGGAGGTAGAAGAAGTGCCCCTCCTGCTCCTCAGAGGAGAAGATGAGGTAGTAGCGCAGGGAGCCCTGGGCCCCGATGCGCATCTTGGCCAGGTAGGAGTTCCCATCCAGGGGGTTGGCCAGGAGCCCTCCGAACTGGAAGTCGGGCGGGGTGATGGCCCAGGCCACCAGGTAGGGGATGCAGGAGAGGGCCAGGAGCGCCAACGCCCAGGCCCAGGGGAAGCGGAAGGGCCTATCGCTGGGCTGGTCCCCGTCGGCCCTACCCCCCGGGGGGACAGGTTCCGGTGGATGCTGCACTGCCTGCGCTGCCTCCATGCATAATATTGTAGCATACTGGAAGCGATTTGGCCAAAGCCCGCAGGCGCACGGCCGTGTGCCCCTGCCTCTCCGTCGCTTTGCCTTGCACCTTCCCCCCACCTGGTGTATCATTGCCAGGCTGAAGCCTGCGCCCTCACGGGACGGCACCAGGCCCCCTCCCAGGGCAGCCGACCTCCCTGCGAGGCTCAGAGGAAAGACAAAGAGCACGGAGAGGAACTTCTCTGCTGATCCTCCATGCTCTCCGCGGTGCACCTTGCTCACCCAGAGATAGAGGAGGGACTCACATGGACTTTGCCCTGACCGAAGAGCACCAGATGGTCCGCAAGATGGTGCGGGAGTTCGCCGAGAAGGAGATCATCCCCTACGTCAAGGAGCACGACCGCAACCAGACCTTTGACCGCAGCCTCCTGCCCAAGATGGCCCGGCTGGGGCTCCTGGGCCCCTGCATCCCCGTCCGCTACGGCGGGGCCGGCATGGACTACATCTCCCTGGGCATCATCTGCGAGGAACTGGAACGGGCCGACACCTCGGCGCGGGTCATCATGTCGGTCCATGTGGGCCTCAACAGCCTCACCCTCTTCCAGTGGGGCACCGAGGAACAGAAGCAGAAGTACCTGGTCCCCCAGGCCCGCGGCGAGAAGATCGCCACCTACGCCCTCACAGAGCCCAACGCCGGGTCCGACGCCGTGGGCATCCAGACCGTCGCCCGGCGCGATGGCGACGTCTACCGCCTGAGCGGGGAGAAGATGTGGATCTCCCTGGCCGACGTGGCGGACCATTTCATCATCATCGCCTGGACGGACCTGGAGAAGCGCAAGCGGCGGGACCATACGGGCATGTCGGCCTTCATCGTAGAACGGGGCTTCCCCGGCCTGGAGACGGGGACCATCCACGGGAAGTTGGGGGTGCGGGCTGGCAACACCGGCTGGATCCGCATGGACGACGTGCCCGTGCCGGCCGAGAACCTCCTGGGGTACGAGGGCGAGGGGTTCAAGATCGCCATGTCCGCGCTGGACAACGGCCGCTACACCGTGGCCGCAGGTGCGGCCGGCCTCATCCAGGCCTGCCTGGACGCCTCGGTGAAGTACGCCAACGAGCGCTACACCTTCGGCGTGCCCATCGGCCAGCACCAACTGGTCCAGCAGATGATCGCCCGCATGGTCCAGCGTGTTGAGATCGCCCGGCTCCTGTATTACCGGGCGGGGTGGCTCAAGAACCAGGGCATCCGCAACACCAGGGAGACCTCCCTGGCCAAGTGGTACGCCTGCGATGCGGCCTTCGAATCCGCCGCCGACGCGGTGCAGATCCACGGGGCCTACGGCTACTCCGACGAGTACGACGTGGAGCGCTACCTGCGGAACTCCAAGGGGGCGGTCATCTACGAGGGGAGCCGGGAGATCCACCAGTTGCTCCAGGCCCAGTACGCCCTGGGTTACCGGGAAGACAAGCCCCTCCGCTGCGAACTGCCACCCTACGACCCCGAGACGTGGCAGGCGGAATAGCGCGGTCCGCGGTCAGCCGTCAGCGGTAGGGTTCAGGAGAAAGGGATGAGAGCGTTCCTGGACGGGAGCGAGGCCATCGTGCGGGGGGCCCTGGACGCTGGCTGCACCTTCTTCGCTGGCTACCCCATCACCCCGGCCAGCGAGATCCTGGTGGGGATGCTGCAGGCCCTCCCCGCCGTGGGCGGGACGGGCATCCAGGCCGAGGACGAGATCGCCGCGCTGGGCTTCTGCATCGGCGCCGCCATGGCTGGCGCCCGCGCCATGACCGCCACCAGCGGCCCCGGCATGAGCCTCTACAGCGAGAACCTGGGCCTGGCCATCATGGGGGAGGTCCCCCTGGTCATCGTGGACTGCCAGCGGATGGGTCCCGCCACCGGCGGGGCGACCACCGTGGCCCAGGGGGACGTGCAGTTCCTCCGCTGGGGGACCTCGGGCGGATACCCCCTCATCGTCCTTGCGCCGGCCAGCGTGGCCGACTGCTACGCCCTGACCCGGCGCGCCTTCATCCTGGCCGAGCGCTTCCGCACGCCGGTCATCCTGGCCACAGATAAGGAAATGGTCTCCACCCGGGCCACGGTGGACCTGGCCGCCCTTACCCCCGAGCCGGTGCCGCCGCCCCCGCGCCTCCCTCCGGAGGAGCCGTTCCGCATCTTTGAGCCAGAAGCGCCAGAGAGGGTTGTGCCCCTGGCCCCCTTCGGCGGGCCCCACGTGGTGCGCTTCACCACCTCCAGCCACGACCCCCTCGGCTACCTGAGCCAGAACCCCCGGGATGTCGGCGCCCTGAACTCCCACCTGGCGGCGAAGATAGAAGCCCACCAGGCCGACCTGGAGTTCGGCCTGGCGGACCTCCAGGAAGGGGCCGAGGTCCTCCTCGTCAGTTATGGGACCACGGCCCGGGCTGTCTGGGAAGCGGTGAGCCTGGCCCGGGGCCGGGGGAAAAGGGCCTCCTCCCTCACCCTGCACACCCTCTGGCCCGTGCCGGAGGGCCTCATCCGGCGGGCGCTGGCGGGCGTGCGGCGGGTGGTGGTGGCGGAACTGAACCAGGGCCAGTACCGGCGCGAGGTGGAACGGCTGGCCCCCGGCCTGGAGGTGGTGGGGGCCCACCGGGTGGACGGGGAACTCCTCTCCCCCGAAGAGATCCTGGAGAAGGGAGGCCTCCTGTGACGACGCAAGCCCCCCTCACCTACCTGGACCAGGAACGTCTCCCCTTCCCCTTCTGCCCGGGGTGCAGTCACGGGAGGGTCCTCCAGCAGTTGGACGCCGCCCTGGCCCGTCTGGCCCTGGACCCGCGGCAGATCGTCCTCGTCACCGACATCGGGTGCGTGGGCCTCTCGGACCGCTACTTCACCACCAACTCCTTCCACGGCCTGCACGGGCGGTCCATCACCTACGCCACCGGGCTCAAACTGGCCCGCCCGGACCTCAAAGTGGTGGTCCTCATGGGCGACGGGGGGGCCGGCATCGGTGGGAACCACCTCCTCCACGCTGCACGCCGCAACATCGGCGTCACCGTGGTGGTCTTCAACAACTTCAACTTCGGCATGACCGGCGGGCAGCACTCCCCCACGACGCCAGCGGGAGCCCGCACCCCCACCACCTTCGCCGGCCAACTGGAACAGCCGCTGGACCTCTGCGCCACGGCCGCGGCCAACGGCGCGGGGTTCGTGGCCAGAGCCCTCTTCAACGATCCGAACCTCGCGGACCTCCTGGAGGCGGCCCTGCGGCACCCGGGGTTCGCCCTGGTGGACGTGTGGGAACTGTGCGTGCGCTACGCCCGGTCAAACCGGGAGCAGAGGGAGAAACTCCCGGCGGAACTCCTGCGGAGCGGGGCCTATCCCAGCGGGATCCTGGCGCAGAACGAGCGGCCGGAGTACACGGAGGCCTACAAAGAAGTGCGCCGAACAGCCCGCC
>JBMFPD010000180.1:0-6859 GCA_049969295.1 Anaerolineae bacterium
CTTCGGCGGCACCCCCTTCCCTCCCCGCATCGGGGAGGGAAGGGGGTGGGGGGATGGGAGAGGTCGGTCTTCCCACGCCCCCAACTCGCCAACACAAGCTCGGTCGCGCCGGGTGCATTCGTGTGTTCGTTGGCAGATTCGTGGACGGCTTCCTCCAGGCCACTGGCCCGCGTGGCTCCTGGAAAGCAGACCGTAGGTCACGCTTGCAGCGTGACTTCTTTGGCACGCCGCAGGCGTGCTGCGGAGAGTCAGAGAATGACCACAGCCATCCTTGCTTGCAGCGTGACTTCTTTGGCACGCCGCAGGCGTGCCCTACCGGTTGCCGAGACCACCAACACAAAATGCAACCGCAACGGCCGGAACGTCTGATTGACACCCTTCCCGTTCCGTGTTATACTACACCTGAGATTGAGGCACGGCTGGACCGCTCTGGGACAGGCCATTGGGAGAGGTGGTGTTCCGGCCATGGGAATGGGGGAGTCCACCCGGTGGACGTTTCACAGGTACTCCGCTGCCCGGTGCAGCGCGGCGAAGCCCCTGCCGGGAGGGCCTGGTCCGCGCCCAGACCCTGGGTCTGGATAGGCCTTCCCGGGTAACCCGCAGCCGGTCAGCAGGGCTAGCCTCCAGGCCCAAGGGGGATGAGGAGGCTAGCCTTTTTGTTGCGGAGCCGTGCCTCCACTGCTGAGCGCAACGACAATCCGAGAGGTCAGGAGGAGGATCGTGGCTGAGAAGCTCACGCCCCGCAGCGAGGATTTTTCCGCCTGGTACAACGAGGTCGTCCTGAAGGCCGAACTGGCCGACTACGCCCCCGTGCGTGGCTGCATGGTCATCCGGCCCTATGGATATGCCCTGTGGGAGAACATCAAGGCCGGCCTGGACCGCCGCTTCCAGGAGACCGGCCACGTGAACGCCTATTTCCCCCTCTTCATCCCCTACAGTTTCATTGAGAAAGAGGCGGAGCACGTGGAGGGGTTCTCGCCGCAGTTGGCCGTGGTGACCATCGGCGGGGGGCAGAAACTGGAGGAGCCCCTGGTGGTGCGGCCCACTTCGGAGACGGTCATCGGGCACATGTACGCCAAGTGGATCCGCTCCTACCGGGACCTGCCCCTCCTCATCAACCAGTGGGCCAATGTGGTGCGGTGGGAGATGCGCACCCGCCTCTTCCTGCGGACCACGGAATTCCTGTGGCAGGAGGGCCACACCGCCCATGCCACCAAAGAGGAGGCCGAGGAAGAGACGCTGCGCATGTTGCGCATCTACGAAGACTTCGCCGTGAACGACGCCGCCATCCCCGTCTTCACTGGACGGAAGACGGAGAGCGAAAAGTTCGCTGGCGCAGTGCACAGTTACTCCATTGAGGCCATGATGGGCGACGGCCGGGCCCTCCAGGCCGGGACCTCCCACTTCCTGGGCCAGAACTTCGCCCGCGCCTTTAACATCCAGTACCTGGACGCCAACAACGAACTCCAGTACTGCTGGACCACCAGTTGGGGCGTCAGCACGCGCATGGTGGGGGCGGTGGTCATGGTCCACGGCGACGATCAGGGGCTGATCCTGCCGCCCAAACTCGCGCCCTACCAGGTGGTCCTCGTCCCCATCTACCACAACGACGAAGAGCGGAGCCGCGTCCTGGAGGCTGCCCACCAGGTCCTGGCGGCCCTGCAGAGGGCGGTCCGGGCCAAACTGGACGACCGGGAGGAATTCACCCCCGGCTGGAAGTTCAACGATTGGGAGATGCGGGGGGTCCCCCTGCGGGTGGAGATCGGGCCCCGCGATGTGGAGGCCGGGCAGGTCGTGCTGGCCCGCCGGGACGTCCCCGGCAGGGCCGGCAAGCATGCCGTGCCCCTGGCCGGGGTGCGGGAGCAGGTGGTGGAGATGCTCGCCACCATCCAGAAGGACCTCCTGGAGCGGGCCCGGAAGTTCCGGGACGAGCACACCTGGGAGCCCAGGACCTACGAGGAGTTCGCCGAGGTGGTGCAGCAGGGGTTCGCCCGGGCCCCCTGGTGCGGCGATGCAGAGTGCGAGGCCGCCATCAGCCAGGAGACGAAGGCCACGTCCCGCTGCATCCCCTTTGACCAGCCGGAAGACAAAGGGACTTGCATCCGCTGCGGCCGCGAGGCCCGGGAGGTGGTCCTCTTCGCCCGGGCCTACTGAGGCGGATCGGGGACCTCTCCCCATCCCCCAACCAGGGGGTAGGGGCGAGGTGGACTGGACCTCTCCTCATCCCCCCACCCCCTTCCCCTCTCCGAGCCGGAGAGGGGAAGGGGGCTAGGGGCGAGGTGGGAAAGGGTCTGGCAGGAACGGGCTTGCACATCGCCCCAGTGGAGGCGCGCCATGACCAGAGGACAGTGGGCAATCATCATCGTGCTGGCGGTCCTGGTAGTGGTGGTCTTCGGCATCGCCGCCTGGCTCTACCTGCGGCCGGTCGGGCCGGTGGTCCTGGATACCCCGACGCCCTGGCGTCCACCCACTTTCCCGCCCACCTGGACGCCCGTGCCGACCTGGGTGCCCACGGCCACGGAGCAGGTGCGGCGCGCCCAGGCCACCGTCACGGCCATCGCCGCGAAGACGGCCACGGCCCAGGCCCGCGTGGAGAAGGCCCTGGTCCAGTTCCCGCCGGTGGAGATCGGCCTGCGTATGGACGCGGGCGCGGTGGGGATGACCCTCCTGCGGGCCGGCTGGGTGCGCTATGGGGTCATCTGGATGCGGGTGCGGATGGAGAACCTCGGCTCGGAGCCGCTGCACCTCGCCCCGGCTTCCTTCGCCCTCATAGACACGAGGGAGAACCGCCAGCCCCTGAACGTGGAAGAGACAGGGCGTACCCAGGATGGCCTGGCGGAAGGGGACCTGGCCCCCGGAGAGGCAGTGGAGGTGGTGCTCATCTTCCCTGTGGAGCCAGGCTCCCTGCCCGGACAGTTGATCTACGAGGATGGGCAGAACCCCACCCTGGCGCTGGACATCTACAACTGGCTCCTGAGCCGGGAGGAGTGAACCTGGTCCAGGGGCCCTTCGGAGAGGCAAGCGTGAGTGTGACATCCCACCCTGTCCGACACAGCCTGGCGCTCCGGCGCGGTGTGAGCCGCGCCGACCTGGGCATGGTCTTCGTCGCCCTCACCTGGGGGGTCAACTACCCCCTGGTCAAGTCAGCCATCGCCGCGATGGACCCCCTGGTCTTCAACGCCCTGCGCATGGTCGTGGCCATGGTGGCCATGCCCCTCATGGCCCTCCTCATGGGGGTGAAGTTCCGGGGCGTTGGCCGTGACCTGTGGAAGTTCCTGGCTCTGGGCCTTCTGGGCAACACGGGGTACCAACTTTTCTTCATCTTCGGGATAGAGCGGACCACGGCCAGCAATGCCTCCCTCATGCTCTCCACTTCGCCGGTGCAGGTGGCCCTCTTCGGCGCGCTGCTGGGCCTGGAACGGGTGGGCAAGGTCGGGTGGTTGGGGGTCTTCTCCGCCTTCGCTGGCATCGCCCTCCTGGTCATCGGGAAGGGGGAGACCCTGGCCTTCGGCGGGGCGAGCCTCCTGGGGGACTTCCTGGTCCTGTGTGGCTGTGCTACCTGGGCCCTTTACACCCTGGGCATCCGCCCCCTGATCCACCGCTACGGGGCCTTGCGGACGGCGGTCCTCACCGTGGTCCTGGGCGTGTGGCCCCTCGTCCTCCTGAGCCTGCCCCGGGCGGTCCAGGAGGACTGGAGCCGGGTCGGCTGGAGCCCCCTGGCTGTGGCCACCTTCTCCGGGCTCTTCGCCATCGCCATCTCGTACATGATCTGGAACGTGGCTGTCCGAAACCTGGGGGCCACGCGGACGGCCGTCTACGGGACGCTGCCCCCGGTCATCACGGCCCTCGTGGACTGGCTCTGGCTGGGGCAGCATTTCAGCGGCCTCCAGTGGCTGGGGGCCGCCCTGACCCTGGCGGGTGTCACCCTCACCCGCCTCCCCGCGGCATCACCCTCTCAGGAGGAAATGCAAGGTGAAGAAGGGACCTGACGAGCGACCTCTCACCTTCCAGGAAATCATCATGCGCCTGGAGCGGTTCTGGGCCGACCAGGGGTGCCTCATCTGGCAGCCCTACAACGTACAGGTCGGCGCCGGCACGATGAACCCGGCCACCGTGCTGCGCGTCCTGGGGCCGGAGCCCTGGAACGTGGCCTACGTGGAGCCCTCCGTGCGGCCGGACGACAGCCGCTACGGGGAGAACCCCAACCGGATGCAGCAGCACTACCAGTACCAGGTCATCCTCAAGCCGGACCCCGGCAACCCCCAGGAACTGTACCTCCAGAGCCTCCAGGCCCTGGGGATCAACCTGCGGGAGCACGACATCCGCTTCGTGGAAGACAACTGGGAGTCGCCCGCCCTGGGGGCCTGGGGCCTGGGCTGGGAGGTCTGGCTGGACGGCCAGGAGATCACCCAGTTCACCTACTTCCAGCAGGCCGGCGGCGTGCCTCTGGACCCGGTGGCGGTGGAGATCACCTACGGCCTGGAGCGGATCGCCATGCCCCTCCAGGGGGTGCGGGCCTTCTTTGACATCGCCTGGACCGAGCACATCACCTACGGCGACGTGAACCTCCAGGCCGAGGTGGAGCACAGCCGCTACAACCTGGACTACGCCGACGTAAACCGCCTGGCCCGCATGTTCCAGTTGTTTGAGGAAGAGGCGAAGAACGCCCTGGCCCACGGCCTGGTCATCTCGGCCCACGACTACGTCCTCAAGTGCTCCCACACCTTCAACATCCTGGACGCACGGGGGGCCATCGGCGTCACGGAGCGGGCCCTCTACTTCGCCCGCATGCGGGACCTCTACCGGGAGGTGGCTGCGGCGTACCTGGAGCAGCGACGGCAACTGGGCTACCCCTTCCTCAAGCGCTTCCCGGCCCTCAAGGGTGCTCTGAGGCCTGCAGAGCCCCAGGAGCCCGCGCCCCAGCCCCCGGCCGGCCCCGAAGACCTCCTCCTGGAGATCGGCACGGAGGAACTGCCGGCCACGGACCTGGCCTCGGCCCTTTCGCAGTTGAAAGACCTGGTGCCCACGTTGCTGGCGGAGGCGCGCCTCCGGTACGAGGGGCTGGAGGTCCTGGGCACGCCCCGGCGGCTGGCCGTCCTCGTGCGCGGCCTTGCGCCGCGCCAGGTGGAGACGGTGGAAGAAGTGCAGGGGCCGCCTGCGGCCGCGGCCTTTGACGCCCAGGGGAACCCCACCGCCGCGGCCCTGGGGTTCGCCCGCAGCCAGGGGGTGCCAGTGGAGTCCCTCCAGGTGCGGAAGAAGGGCGAGAAGGCCTACGTGGTGGCCCGCAAGGTGGTGGAAGGGCAGCCGGCCACGGCGGTCCTGCCAGGGGTGCTGGAGAGGGCCGTGGCCGGCCTGCGCTTTGAGCGCTCCATGCGCTGGAATGCGAGCGGCGTGGCCTTCTCCCGGCCCATCCGCTGGCTGGTGGCCCTCCTGGGCGAGCAGGTCATCCCCTTCGCCTACGCCGGGGTGCAGAGCGGCCGCACCACTCGCGGCCTCCGCCCGCAGGGTTCGCCGGAGGTGCGCCTGGCCCGCGCCAGCGACTACCTGGAGGCCATGGCACAGCAGGGGATCGTGGTCCACCCGGAGGAGCGGAAGGCCCGCATCTGGGAGCAGGCGACGGCCCTGGCCCGGGAGGCCGGTGGCGTCATCCCCGAGGACCCGGCCCTGCTGGAGGAGGTCACCCACCTGGTGGAGCAGCCCACGGCGCTCCTGGGCCGCTTCGCCCCGGAGTACCTGGAACTCCCGCATGAGGTCCTCGTCAGCGTGATGCGCAAGCACATGCGCTTCTTCCCCGTGGCACGGCCGGACGGGGATGGGTTGCTCCCCTATTTCGTCGCCGTGCGCAACGGCGACCGCGAGCACCTGGACCTCGTGCGCGAGGGGAACGAGGAGGTGCTGCGGGCGCGCTTCGCCGACGCCAAGTTCTTCTACGAGGCGGACCGGCGCAAGCCGCTGGAGGCCTTCAACGAGCGGCTGCGCACCCTCACCTTCCAGGAACGCCTTGGCTCCATGTGGGATAAGGTGCAGCGGCTAGAGCGGCTGGTCCCGCGCCTGGCCGAGCGCCTGGACCTCTCGCTGGAGGAACGGCGTGTGGCCCTGCGGGCGGCGCGCCTGTGCAAGGCAGACCTGGCTACCCAGATGGTGATAGAGATGACCTCCCTCCAGGGGTTCATGGGCTGTGAGTACGCCCGCCTTTCGGGTGAGGACCCGGAGGTGGCCGAGGCCATCTTCCAGCACTACCTGCCCCGCTTCGCCGGCGACCGCCTGCCCGACAGCCGCCCTGGCTGGGTCGTGGGCCTGGCCGACCGCCTGGACAGCCTGGCCGGGCTCTTCGCCGTGGGGCTTGCCCCCACTGGTTCCGCCGACCCCTACGGCCTGCGCCGGGCAGCCCTGGGCCTGATCCTCATCCTCCTCCACCACCAGGTGTCCCTCTCCCTGCGGGAGGCGCTGGCCTGGGCCGCGGAAGGGCTCCCCGTCCCCACCGACGAGGCGGACCGGGAGGCGGCTCTGGAGTTCGTCGTGGGGCGGCTGCGGACCTACCTCCTGGACGAGGGGTATCGCTACGATGTGGTGGATGCGGTCCTGGCGGAGCAGGGGGATGACCCCTGGCGCGCCTTCCAGGGGGTACAGGAACTGAGCCGCTGGGTGGAGCGGCCCGACTGGCCGGAGACGCTGCAGGCCTACGCCCGCTGCGTGCGCATCGTGCGGCCGGTGGGCGAGCGCTATGCCCTGGACCCCAGCCGCTTCGTGGACCCGGCTGAGGAGGCCCTCTACCAGGCCCTCCTGCGGTGCCGGAGGGCGATGCCCACGCCCCCTTCGGTGGATGGCTTCCTAAGGGCTTTCCAGGGGATGGTGCCGG
>JBMFPD010000181.1:0-6740 GCA_049969295.1 Anaerolineae bacterium
GCCATCCTCCCATCCACCAGGATGGCGACCGACGCAGCCGTCTCGGCGCGGAAGCGGTAGACGCCCTCCTCGGCGACGAAGAGGAGCCCGTGCCAGCGCACCTGGAGCGGCCCTTCCGCCGGCAGGCCCGGCACCCCGTCGCGGGACCACCGGCCTCCTGCAAAGGGGTCCACGCGGGTGAAGGTCGCCCCTGCTGCGATGTACCGGCCGGTACACCCCTGTCTGGCCGCGACCTCCTCCGGCGCGAGGGTGAAGGCCACCACCCGGTAGTTGCCGCCCGGCCGCTCCATCCGGACCACGTCCTCGCGCGCCTCCGGATAGTAGAAGGCAGCCATGGCCGCGAAGTCCTCCGGCTCCAGGAAGCGCTGCGACACGGCCACCGCCACCCTGCGGCCGGGGGTCGCCCCCCGCACCGGGAGCCCGCTCAAGGGGCCGAACTGAGGCGCCCCCTCAAGGCCCTGACAAGCCCAACTGTAGTCGTTGGCCCTGAAGAGGAAGTCCAGCGGCTGTTGCTCGGCCCAGACGTAGACGTAAGGTTCGTCGCCCAGGCCCCGCAGGTGGGTGCACAGGGCCAGGAGGTAATTGTCGTAGTGCTGCTGGACCACGGGGTCCCCCAGGTGCACCACGAAGAGGGAATGGTAACTGAACGCGGCTTCTGCGAGGAAGAGGGGCACGAGGACCGTGGCCGCCCAGGCGGGGCGCGCCCGCGGCCAGGCCTGCCGCAGGAAGCGCCCCAGGTCCTCCAGCGGAAAGCCCACCACGAGGTAGAAGAGGGGGATGAGGGCGCTGAAGCGGCCCATGTACAGGTTCTGGGGCAGGAGCGCCCCGGTGAAGAGGGAGAGGGCGATCCACGCGACGAAGAGGCCGCGGTACGGCCGCCAGAGGGTGACCAGGGTGTAGAGGACGCCAGTCACCACGAGGACCGCGCTCACCGGGTCCAGGAGGGGCCTGCCGGGCGCGCTGAGGGCCGCCGCGCCCACGTCGCCTGTGAGCAGCCCCTGCAGGGTCCGGCCCAGGCGCTCCTTCGCCTGGGGCAGGAACGCGGCGAGTCTCCCTGCCTCCACCGGCCCCCCGCTGCTCAGCCCGTGGCGCAGGAACGCCTCCACGAAGAGGGTCTCGCCCCGCAGCGTGAGCAGGATGAGGGGAGCGAGGACCCCGCCCAGGGCCACGAGGAACGCCAGGGCGGAGAGGGCGACGGCGCGCCATGGGAGGGCCTCGCCCGGTCCCTGGCCTCGCCAGCGGCGCCAGGCCCAACCCAGGCCTCCGGCCAGGACCCGCCACGCGAGGTACCCCACCACGAGGAACGGCGCGAGGCGGTAGGCGGTGTACTCGTAGGCCAGGCACCCCGCCAGCGCGCCCACCCCCACGAAGGGAGGCGCTTTCCCCGTCCTCACGCCCCACACCAACAGGCAGAGGAGCAGGGTCTCAAAGAAGATGCCGGTGAAGAGTTCGTCGGCGAAGCGGCTCCCGAGGTTGTGCCACCGCGAGACGGCGAAGAGGGCCGCTACGAAGAGGGCCACCTCCCGCCGGAAGAGGGCTCGGGCCAGGAGGTAGAAGGGGATGAAGGTCGCCACCCCCAGGACGAGGAAGGGAAGGCGCAGGCCGAAGGTGTTCTCCCCGAAAAGGGCGAAGCCTGCCGCCGGCAGGAAGCCCGTCAGGGGGAACTCGTAAGGGCGGAACCCCTCGCGGAGCACGCGGTGGGCCACGCCGCCAGTCTGGTACTCCTCAAAGCCCAGGCCGTTCGCCGGCGGCAGATCTCCGAAGCGGTACACGCGCAGGAAGGCTGCAGCGCCGAAGAGGAAAGCCACCAGGACCACCTCGGGCCAGCAGGCTTGCAGGGACCGCCAGGCCCGTGCCAACCCTCCCCGGAGGCTGGAGAGGGATGGCCACGGCTCCCATACCCCCACGGTGAGGAGGAGAAGCGCGATCCCCAGCCACCCCATCGCCGGGTCAAACCCCTGGGCCGAGCGGCGGAGCCACCAGACCTCCGCCCCCACGGCCCCCAGGGCGGCCCCGAGCAGCAAGGCGCGCAGGCCCGCAGCAAGAAGGCGACGCCGCATCGGATGCCCTCACCGCAAGGTGAAGTCCACGTAGAACCACCGTGGATTGGCGCTGCTGGTGGTGAAGCGCACGCTCTCCGACACGCGGGTCCCGTTCTCGTCTATCAGGTAGACTTCCCACTCCGCGTCGCCCGCGGGGTTGTACTCGTACTTCACGTTGATCTTGCGGTTGTCCCCGCAGTCCGGGCAGGTGGCATCGCTGAAGCCCGGCCACGAGACCTCGCTCAGACCGGCGTCCATCCCGTTGCGGAAGACCTTCAGACGGTAGCCGGCGAGGGCCTTCTGGGTCTTGTCATTCCAGATCTTGCCCTTGATGGTCAGGTAGGGCTTGTCGTAGGGATAGCCGGTCACCTCCCGCGCCACGAAGGGGTAAACCGGCGTGGGCGTGGCGGGCACGGAGGTCGCCGTGGGCGGCGGCGCGGGCGTGTCCGTGGGCCGTGGCACCGGCGTCGGCGGGATGGCCGTGGCGATGGGGATGGCGGCCGTCGTCCCCTCCACCAGGCGCACGTACGCCACGGCAACCCATCCCTGCTGTCCGCCAACGCAGCAGATGAGGTACCACTCCCCGGCAGGGCTCCGGGCGAGGACCTGGAGCCGGTCGCCCTGCCGTACCTGTCCGATGCGGGGGTACTCTGTGCCCGGGCCCTGGCGCACGTTCAGCGTCTCCACCGCGACCTGCACCACAGGGCTGGGCTCCGGCGTGGGCGTGGCGGGCACGGGCGTCGCCGTGGGCGGAGCCACGGGGGTCGCCGTAGGGGGCTCGGCCGTGGGTGTGGGCGTGGCCGGCACGGGTGTCGCCGTGGGCGGCACCAGCGGGGTTGGGGTAAAGGTGGGACGCCTGGTCTTCAGCGCGTGCGGGACCTCCGTCGCAGCCGGGCCCTGGGGCAGGGCCCCCGCGCACGAAGCCGCAGCCAGGAGCAAGGCGAAGAGCACCCCCCCAAGCCCCACGCGGAAACCGATCCCCTCCCTGACCGTTCGTCGCCTGTCCATGTGAAGATGTGCCTCCCTTCTCGTTGACTTGTCCGGGGCGATCCGTGGACCACCCGGCGCTTCAGACAGTGGGCTTGACCACAGAGAAGATCCCCGTTTCGGCCGTTCAGGTCCCAGGGGCAGGGGGCGACGCGTGAATCGCCCCTACGACGTGACACCCGTGCCGCGGCACGGCCTGGGTCGGGGCGCACGGCCTGCGTTCCTGCGCCCAGTTCTGTCTTGTGTGGGTGGGTTCACGGCCTTTCGTTCCTTCAATGGTGCAGCATCTCCTGCACCTTGCGCAGCAGGCTGGGCATGTCGTAGGGCTTGGGGATGAACTGGGCTCGCACCTCGCCAAAGCAGGCGTCGTCGTAACTGAGGTCCAGCCGGCCGGTGGAGACCAGCACCGGTATCCCCGGCCGGGCCTGGCCGATGGCGGCGCAGAGGCCCGGCCCTTCCAGGCCCGGCATCACCAGGTCCATGATGACCAGGGCGATCTCGTCCCGGTGTTCCTGGAACAGGCGCAGGGCTGTCGCCCCATCCCCCGTGCTGAGCACCTGATACCCTGCGGCCCTGAGGCGCCGCTCCAGAAGGTGCCGCATCAGGAGTTCGTCCTCCACCACCAGGATGACCTCGCCCCGGCCTCCCACCGCCTCGGGACGGGGCCTGGGGCAGGGCTGGCCCCGGGGAACCGCTTCGGGCGTGGCGGGAAGGTGGACGGTGAAGGTGCTCCCCTCCCCCGGTTGGCTCTGGACCTCCACGAAGCCGCCGTGCCGCTTGACGATGTTGTAGACGGTGGGCAGCCCCATGCCGCGGCCCCGGGCCCGGGTGCTGAAGAAGGGCTCAAAGATGCGGCACAGGGTCTCGCGGTCCATCCCTTCGCCAGTATCGCTCACCCAGACGCGCACGTAGGGGCCGGGGCGCGAACGCAGGTGCATGCGCACGGCTTCCTCGTCCAGGGTCTCGTTCTCCGTCCCCACGGTGAGGGTGCCCCCTTCCGGCATCGCCTCCACCGCGTTGAGAAGCAGGTTCATGAGGGCGTGCTGCAGGTCGCTGGGGTCGCCCTGGATCGTCCACAGGTCGGGGGCGAGGACCTTGCGCAGGTCCACCCGCGAGGTAGTCCGCTGGAGGATGCCCAGGAGCTCCTCCACCAGGGCGTTGCAGTCCACCGGTTCGGGCTGGAAGCGCCCCCCAGAGGCGAAGCGCAGGAGTTTCTCCGGAAGTTGCTGGCCCCGTCGGATGATCTGGGCCATGGCCTGCAGGTCCTCCTGGAGGACGTGGTCCGGCGGGAGTTCCATCTGGAGGGTGCTTACGTACCCCAGGAGCATGCCCAGGGTGTTGTTGAAGTCGTGCACCACCTGGCGGGAGAGCTGGCTCAGGGCCTCCATCTTCTGGGCCTCCTGAAGGCGCTCCTCCAGGGCGCGCTGGGCCGTGAGGTCCTCGTGGATCACCACCAGTTCTGATACGTTCCCCTCCGCATCGCGGATGGGCACGCCCTGCACCCGCAGGTAGCGCTCCCGGCCGGCCAGGGAGCGGTACCACGAGTCCACCGGGGCGAAGGCCTCTCCCTGGAGGCCGCGGCGGTACAGTTCGTGGACCCCGGTCTCCACCACAGGGAGGACCTCCAGGATGTTCATGCCCCTCCGCTCTTCCACGGTGGCCCCGACCATCTCCTCCAGGGCCGGGTTCATGTCTACCACCTCGCCCCGGGGGTTGAGGCGCAGGATGCCCACCGGCAGAGCGCGGATCAGGTTCTCCAGGTATTCCTTGGCCTCCTGCAGTTGCCGTTCGCGCGCCACCCGTTCGCTCAGGTCGGTGACGACGGCCAGGGTGCCCACGTAGCGCCCATTTTCAAAGAGGGGCCGCGCGCTGATGGCGCAGGGGATGCGCGTGCCATCGGCCTTCAGGAGGCGCGCCGTGTAGCGGTCGCTCTGGCCCAGAGGGCGGACGGCGCTCCGCTGACGCACCTCCTCCAGGTCCTCCGGGGCGATGAAGGCGGACCAGTGCTGGCCCACCATGGCCTCGGCGGGGCGCTCCAGCATCGCCGCCAGGGCCGGGTTGACGTAGGTGAGGATGCCCTCCGCGTCCTCCAGGGACAGGCCCTCCAGCATCTCCTGGAGCAGGCGTTCGTGGAACTCTTTGAGGTGGCGCGTCTCCTGGTAGAGTTCGGCATTGCGCAGGGCGACCCCCGCCTGCCCGGCGAAGGAGGCCAGGAGGGAAAGTTCTCCCTCTGTAGGGGTGTAGGGACGGGCGAAATCCAGGTTGAGGACGCCCCGCACCCGGCCCCCAGCCGCCACCGGCACGGCGATCCAGGCGCGGATGTAGGCCGTGGGAGGGTAGGTGACCCAGGCGCTGTAGGCACGGGTGTCGGGGACGACCACGACCTCCTGCCGGTCCATCACCCGCTGAAGCCCCGGGTCCTGGTCCACCTGGATGCGCACCTGGCGGACTGCCTCCCAGTCCGGATAGCCGCGGCCGGCCACCGTCCGCAAAGTCCGGCCCTCCGGCAGCATGAAGTTCGCGCTGTCGTAGGGCACGACCTCCCGCACCTGGTCCAGGATGAGGCCCAGGACCTCCTCCAGGTCCAACGTGTTGGCCAGGGCTGCAGTGACCCGCTGCAGGGTCTCGGCATAACGGCGCTGCTCCCGCTCCCGCTGGAGGAGCCGGGCGTTCTCCAGGGCGGTGGCGACCTGGAGGGCGAAGAGGCCCAGAGGCGGAGCATCGTCCTCGGCGAGGGAAGGGGAAAGGAGCACCAGCACACCCAGTGGCTCCCCTCCGGTGTGGAGAGGGGCGAAGATCGCCCGGTCGTCCGGGCACACCACTCTGGCCCGGGCGAAGGCGCGGGCCAGGGGCGACACCCCAAAGCCGCGCTCCACCCGCGCTGCGGGGTCGGGCACGAAGAGGGCCCTGCGCTCCTGGAAGGTCTGGGCGATGGTGGGGTTGTGGTCCGGATTCCAGGGGTAGTGCGTGGGCTCCCCCTCGGGGAGGGCCACGTTCGCGGTGCAGGCAGCCAGGCGGAGCGAAGTCCGCTCCTCGTTCAGCAGGAGGAAGAAAGCCCGCAGGCCGCCCGCCTCCAGGGGGCGCAGGGCTTCCTGAAGGATGGCTTCCACGTCCCGCAGGCGCAACGCGCGGACCCCCGCCTCCTCCAAAGCGCGCCACGCCTTTTCCCGGAGGCGTCGCTCCGTCAGGTCCCGCAGGCGCGTGGAGATCCAGCGGAGGTTCCCCTCCCGATCCAAGTGCCCTACGGACGAGGCCTCCGCCACCCGCACCTGTCCGTCCAGGCCGCGGACCTCCACCTCGCCCCGCCAGAAGCCGTGCTGCCGGAGGTGCTCGCGGATGGCCAGACGCAGACGCTCGGGGTCTTCCCCGCCCAGGAACTCCAGGACCCGCCGGCCGAGGAGTTGTTCGGGCGAAGCCGCGCCGTGGAGGGCAGCCATCGGCGGGTTGGCGTAGCGGATGATGCCATCGGCGTCGGCCAGGCCGATGGCATCCATCGCCTCATCTGCGGCGCGGCGGAAGAGTTCCAGCCCCTCGTAGAACTGGAGGCGGGCCAGGCCTGCCCCGGCGACCTCGCCGACCGTGGCGAGCACGGCCTTATCCCGCGGGGTCAGGGGCTGGCGCTGGGGGTCCGCCAGGACCATGAGCCCCGCCACCCGGTCCTGGGCCGTCAGGGGCACGGCAAGCCGAGCGCCCCACTCCCCCTCCAACAGG
>JBMFPD010000182.1:0-6725 GCA_049969295.1 Anaerolineae bacterium
CCCTGACCCCGCAGCCCTGGCCGAAAGGGCCATCCGCTTGCTGACGGAGCGGCTGGGGTACCCCATCGCCGCCGCCGTCATCCGGGACCCCCTGAGCCTGCGCTACACCCTGCAGGCCCTGCACCCGAGGGCGCCTCTGGCGGAGGACCTTCCTGCGGACGTCCAGGCTGCCCTCCGCGACCTGGAAGCAGGTGTCTACCCCCAGGCGCGCCCAGGCCACCAGGCCCTGCTCCAGGGCCAACCCTGGGTGACCGATACCCTCGCCGACCTGGTGCCGGAGGCCCTGGCGGAAGCGTGGGAGGGGAGGGCGCGGGAGATCCTGGGGCGAGAAGCGCGCTACGTGGCCGTGCCCGCAGGGACGGGGGACGAGGTCCTGGCCGTAGTGGTGGCGGCGGTCCCCAGGCGGGAGGTCCCGCCGGAGGAACTGGACTTCCTGCGCCTCTTGTGCTGCCCTCTGGCCATGGGCCTGGAGCACCTGCGCCTCTCCCACCGCGTGGAGGCCCTCCAGCGGACCTTCACCGCCGTCTCCCGCCGCCTGGACCTCCAGGAACTCCTGGAGGTGGCCGTTCGGGAGGCGGCGGAGGTCCTGCAGGCGCCGGCGGCCAGCCTGGCCCTCTGGGACCGCGAGACGGATACGCTGCGCATCGTCGCCAGCCACGGCCTGAGCGCGGACTACGTCCGGGGGATGGCGATCCCGGCGGAAGCGGCGCGGAAAGTCGCTGAGGCGGCCGGATGGCAGCCCTTCGTCGTCCCGGAGCGGGTGGCAGCGGAATGGGGAGGGGCGGAACTGGCCGCGCGGGAAGGCCTGCGCACGGTGCTGGTGGTCCCCCTCCAGGTGGGGAAGGAGCGACCAGGCTCCCTGAACATCTACGCCAGGGAGGCACGCACCTTCTCCGAGGAAGAGGTGGCCCTGGCCACGGCCCTGGGAGAGCAGGTGGCGCTCGCGCTGCACAACGCCCGCCTGTACGAGGAGGCGCGCCGCCGCCTGGAGGAGATGGCGGCCCTGCGGGACCTGGCCCTCCGACTGACCCAGCCTCAGGCCTTGGAAACTCTCCTCCAACGGATTGTGGAAGAGGCAGTGCGGCTCGCGGGGGTGGACGCAGGCGGCCTCTATATCTTCCACGAGGAAGAGCAGGCGCTGGAATTGGTGGCAGCCCACAACCTGCGAAAGCACCGCTTGGGCACTCGGATGCAGGTGGGTGAGGGGATCTGTGGCAAAGTCGCGGCCACAGGCGAACCCCTGGTGGTGGAAGACTACGCCGCCTGGCCCGGCCGTGCGCCCCGGTGGGCCGACGAGGGAATCCGCGCCAACGCGGCCGTGCCCATCAAGTGGGGTGGGCGCACCCTGGGCGTGCTGGGGGTCTTCTCCCACGAGCGCGCCCGAGCGTTTTCCAGAAGCGAGATGCGCCTCCTGGAACTCTTCGCCCAGCAGGCCGCGGTGGCCATAGAGAACGCCCGCCTGGTGGAGGCCCTGCGCCAGGAAAAGGCGTTCACCGAACAACTCCTGGAGACGGCACCCGTCCTGGTGGTGCTCCTGGACCCCGAGGGGCGCATCCTCTTCTTCAACCGGGCCTGCGAGGACCGGACCGGCTACCGCAAGGAAGAGGTCCTGGGGGCCAACTGGTTCCACCTCTTCATCCCCGAGCGGCAACGGCAGGACCTGGACCGCGTCTTCAACGGGGTGAAGGCAGACCGGGCCTTCCAGCAGTACGAGAACCCCGTCCGGATGCGGGATGGGCAGGAGCGGATCATCGCCTGGCGCAACACGGTCTTCCGGGACGCGGAGGGGCGGGTCCAGCAGGTCCTCTCCATCGGGCAGGACGTGACGGAGGAGCGGGCAGCGGAGCGGGAGGTCCTGCGGCGGAGCATGGAACTCTCCCTCCTGGTGGAGGCGGGCCAGGAGTTCGGCCGCGAACTGGACTGGGAGCGGACGCTCCGCCGCGTGGCCCACTGGGCGCGGGACCTCCTGGGGGCCGACTCCTGCACCGTCCTCCTCCTGGAGGAGGACGGGGAGACCCTGCGCCCTGCCGTGGCCGTGGGGCCGGAGGCGGAAGCGGTGATGCAGTTCCGCCTGAGGCTGGGGGAGGGGATCACCGGCCAGGTGGCCCAGAGAGGGGTGCCGGAACTGGTGAACCAGGCCCACCTGGACCCGCGGGCCGTCCACGTCCCTGGCACAAAGCGGGAACCGGAGTCGCTCCTCTGCGCGCCCCTGGTGGCGCGGGGCAGAAGCCTGGGCATCCTCGTCCTCAGCCGGCTGGGGGGCCGGGAGTTCTCGCCAGAGGACCTGCGCTTCGCCGTGGGCCTGGCCAACCTGGCTGCGCCGGCCATCCTGAACGCCCGCCTCTACGAGGAAGCACGCCAGGAGGCGAGGCGCCGCGCCGACCTCCTCCAGTCCATGGCTGAAGGGCTGGTGGTCCTGGACCCGGCCTGGCGCATCGTGGACGTGAACCCGGCCTGGTGCCAGATGTGCGGGTTCACCCGGGAGGAACTGGTGGGGCGGGAGCCTCCTTTTCCCCACTGGCCCCCGGACCGCGTGGACGAGTACATGGCCCTCCTCCGGGAACTCCAGGCACGGCCGCGGCGCTTCGGACCCCTGGAACGGACCTTCCGCCGGAAGGACGGCCAGACCTTTGTGGTGTCGGCCTCCCTGGCCCCGGTGTACAACGGGGCAGGGGATCTGGAAGGGTTCATCAGCGCGATGCAGGACATCACGGAGCGGAAGGCCCTGGAAGAGCAACTGCGCCAGGCCCAGAAGATGGAGGCCATCGGCACCCTCGCTGGCGGCATCGCCCACGACTTCAACAACATCCTGGTGGGCATCCTGGGGTACGCTTCCCTCCTCCAGGCGGAACTGCCCCGCGAAAGCCCCCTGCAGAAGGATGTGGAGGTCATCATCCGTTCCGCCCGCCGCGCCGCGGACCTGACCCAGCAGCTCCTCTCCTTCGCCCGCCGCTCGCGGCCCCAGGAAGCGCTCGTGGACCTGAACGCCCTGGTGGAGGAGGTGGTCGCCCTCCTCCGGCAGACGGTGGACCGCCGGATTGAGATCGTCGTGGACCTGGCGGAGGACCTGCCGGCCGTGGAGGGGGATGCAAGCCAACTGCAGCAGGTGGTGTTGAACCTGGGCATCAACGCCTGTGAGGCCATGCCCGAAGGGGGCCGCCTGACGTTCTCCACCATCGCCGTAACGCTCTCCGAAGGCGAGGTGGCGCAGGACCCGTCCCTGGAGCCCGGCCGCTACGTCGTCCTGGAGGTGGCGGACACCGGCGTGGGCATGGACGAAAGGACGCTCCAGCGCATCTTTGAGCCCTTCTTCACCACCAAGGAGCACGGCCGCGGCCTCGGCCTGGCCACCACCTACGGCATCGTGCGCGCCCACGGAGGGAGCATCCGCGTGGAGAGTGCCGTGGGCCGGGGGACCACCTTCCGCATCCTCCTCCCCGCAGCCGGGGTGCGGGTGGACCGCGGGGTGCTGCCAGTCCTGGATACCCGTCCCCTGGGAGGCATGGAGACGATCCTCGTGGTGGACGACGAGGAGGACGTCCGGGAACTGATGGCCCGTGTCCTCCAGGCCGAGGGGTACCGCGTCCTCCTGGCAGAGGACGGCCAGCGGGCGGTGGAGGTCCTCGCCCAGTGCAAGGACGAGGTGGACCTGGTGGTGCTGGACCTCATCATGCCCCGCATGGACGGGGTGGAAACCTTCCGCCGCCTGCGGGAGGTCAAGCCGGACGTGCGGGTCCTTATCTCCAGCGGCTACAGCCCCGAGCAGGAAGGCCAGGCCCTCCTGGAGGAGGGGGCCGCGGGCTTCCTCCAGAAGCCGTACGACATGGACCAGGTTCTCCGGAAGGTGCGGGACGTGCTGGACCAGGCGTAGAGGCGGCGCATCTCTTCCAGATCGGGGGCTCTCCTCCCTAACCCCCCTTGTCCGAACCCCAAACGGAGGGGAAGCGCGGAGGGGCCGTCAGGCCCCTGGCGCTGGCCTGGCGGTATACTTGATAGATGGTGGAACCGCCCTCCTTCCCTCAACGTCTTATCCGGTGACACTGGATCCACCAACGGTCGGAGTTCTATATGCGCTTGCCCCGTCTCTGGTCCCAGGCCCTGAGAGCGGCCGGGGTGGCTGCCCTGGTGGTGGCGGCTGCCCTCGCCGTGTGGGGCGTCCGCGCCCTGCGGGACCTGCCGGACGTGCGCAGCGTGGGGGAGCGCACCCCCGCCCCCAGCATCCTCATCGTGGACCGCTCGGGCCGCCTCCTCTACGAAGCCATCAACCCACGGGTGGGCAAGCACATCCCCGTGCCGCTGGAAGAGATCCCCCTGGCCCTGCGGCAGGCCACCATCGCCACGGAGGATGCCCGCTTCGGACACCACCCCGGGGTGGACCCCCTGGCCCTCCTGCGGGCCCTGTGGCTCAACCTGCGCTCGGGTGAGGTGGTGTCCGGCGGGAGCACCATCCCCCAGCAGGTGGCGCGCACCCTGCTCCTGGCTGAGGGGGAGCGGAGCGAGCGCACCCTCTGGCGCAAGGTGCGGGAGGCGGTGCTGGCCTGGCGCCTGAGCCGCACCTACACCCCCGACGAAATCCTGGAACTGTACCTCAACCAGACCTACTACGGCCACTACGCCCGTGGCGTGGAGGCCGCGGCCCAGGCCTACTTCGGCAAGCACGTGGGCGAACTGGACCTGGCGGAATGCGCGCTCCTGGCCGGGCTCCCTCAGTCGCCGACCCAGTACAACCCCCTGGAGAACCCCGAGGCGGCGAAGGTCCGCCAGCGGGTGGTGCTGGACCTCATGGTCCGGCGGGGCTACATCACGCCGGAAGAGGCGCGCGCCGCGGCCGCTGAGCCGCTGCACTTCGCCGCCGCCCCCTTCCCCATCCAGGCCCCGCACTTCGTCATGTACGTCCAGCGCCTGCTGGAGGAGCAGGTGGACCCCGCCATCCTGGCCCAGGGGGGCCTTGTGGTGCGCACCACCCTGGACCTGGACCTGAACCGGGAGGCGGAGCGCATCCTCCGCCGCCACCTGGAGCGGCTGACTGCGCCCGGCGGCGACGACCCACCCCGCCGCGTGGACAACGCCGCGCTGGTGGCCCTGGACCCCCGCACGGGGGAGGTCCTGGCCATGGTGGGAAGCCCCGATTACTTTGACCCGCGCATCAGCGGCGCGGTGAACGGGGCCCTGGCCCTGCGCCAGCCTGGCTCGGCGATCAAGCCCCTCACCTATGCCGCCGCCTTTGACCCAGCCCGGGCCACGCCAGAGCGCCCGCCCCTCACCGCGGCCACCCTGGTGGAAGACGTCCTCACCCCCTTCGTCACCCGCGAGGGGGACCCCTACGTGCCCTTGAACTACGACCTCCAGTTCCACGGGCCGGTCCTCCTGCGGCAGGCCCTCGGCTCGTCCCTCAACATCCCGGCGGTCAAGGTCCTGGACTACATCGGGGTGGACACCTTGGTCACCCTGGCCCACGACCTGGGCATCCACAGCCTGGATGCTGGCCACCGCTACGGCTTGGCCCTGACTCTGGGCGGGGGAGAAGTCTCCCTCCTGGAACTGACGCGGGCCTACGCCGCCTTCGCCAACGGCGGAAGGCTGCCGCACCTGCGGGCCATCCTGCGGGTGGAGGACCTGCAGGGGCGCGTCGTCTGGGAGCCGGAGGCGGCGGAGGCCCGCCCGGTCCTGGACCCGCGCGTCGCCTACCTCATCACCGACATCCTCTCGGACAACTACGCGCGCCTCCTGGGCTTTGGCGAGGCGAGCCCCCTGCGCCTCTCCCGCCCTGCGGCAGCCAAGACGGGCACCACCACCGACTGGCGGGACAACTGGACCCTGGGGTACGTGCCGCAACTCGTGGTGGGCGTCTGGGTGGGGAACGCCGACGGCTCCCCCATGTACGGGGTCTCCGGCGTGGACGGGGCGGCCCCCATCTGGCACGACTTCATGGAAGTGGCCCTCCGGGGGCAACCGGTCCTCCCCTTTGTGGAGCCGCCGGGGTTGGTGCGGGTGAGGGTCTGCGCCGAAAGCGGCCTCCTGCCGGGGCCTTCCTGCCCGCGCCAGCGGGAGGAACTCTTCCTGGCTGGCACCGAGCCCCGGGAGGTATGCACCCTCCATCTCCCATCCGAGGGGGCGCAGGCTGCCCAGCCAGCGGAGGAGGCGGGGCAGCCTCTGGCCCTCGCCCCGGCCCGGGCGGGAAACGCCCCGGACGCGAAGACGACCGGTCCCGAACGGCCGGGCATCTCCCTGGCCAGCCCGGCCCCCAACAGCCAGTACCGCCTCTCGCCCGCGCTGCCGCGGACGCACCAGCGCATCCCCATCACGGTGCACACAAGCCCGGGCCTCGCGCTGGACGAAGTGACCATCCTGGTGGATGGAGCGGCCTTTCGCGTGCTCCAGGCCCCGCCCTACGAGGCCTGGTGGCCCCTGGAGCCCGGGGAGCACCGGGTGCAGGCCGTCGCGCGCGACCGCGCCGGCCGCCAGTGGGAAACACCCGTCGTCGCCCTTCGGGTGTGGGAGTGAGGATTTAGTGGCTCAACCTCTCCCGTCCCCCGGTCTCCTTCCCTCCGCAGCAGGGAGAGAAGGGGGTGCCGCCGCAGGCGGTGGGGGTCAGGAGGGCTCAGAAGGCATGGAGGAGGTTCGTATGCGTCGGTCTTACCTTTCCAGAGTCCTGGCCGTGTTGGCCCTGATCGGTCTTGAGGCAGGCGCGTGCCAGCCCGCCGCGCCCACCCCCAAGGAGGAGG
>JBMFPD010000183.1:0-6672 GCA_049969295.1 Anaerolineae bacterium
GTGACGTACGAGGTGCCGGTGAGTTTGGGAGGGGTGGAGGGGGTGCCGTTGAAGCCTGGGATGACGGCGAACCTGCGGGTGATTGTGGGGCGGCGGCAGAACGCCCTCCTGGTGCCCACCATGGCCCTGGAGCAGGGGGAGGAAGGGTACATGGTGCGGGTGGTGGAGATGGATGGGAGCCAGGTGGTGGTGCCTGTGGAGGTGGGGTTGAGCGATGGGACCTACACGGAGGTGGTGCGGGGCCTCAACGAGGGCGACCAGGTCGTCGTCCAACTCCAGGGCACCACGAGCACCCAGGGCATGTTCGGTTTCATGCGCCGGGTGGAAGGGGAGCCCCCAGCCCCACCCCAGGGAGGACGGCCATGAACTGGTTTGAGAGCCTTCGGGTGGCGTTGCAGTCCCTGCAGGCCAACAAACTGCGCTCTGGCCTGACCATGCTGGGCATCGTCATCGGCGTGGCGGCGGTCATCGCCCTGGTGGCGGCCGGCACGGGGGCTCAGGCCCAGGTCCTGGAGCGCTTCCAGAGCCTGGGGGCCAACGTCCTCATCGTGCAGCCAGGGATGGCCTTTGTGCGGGGGGTAGCCCAGGGGAGGGTCACCACCACAACGTCTGCGGGGAACTCGCTGACCCTGGACGATGTGGAGGCTATCTCCCGCCTCTCCCGCACTGTGGTGGCTGTGGCGCCGGAGTACTCCACTCGGGCCCAGGTGGTCTACGGCAGCCGCAACACCCAGACCAGCATCGTGGGGGTCACGCCGGAGTACGCGGCCGTCCAGAACTGGGAGGTGGCCCAGGGCCGCTTCCTGGATGCCCAGGACCTGGCCTCCAGGGCCAAGGTGGCGGTGCTGGGGGCCACCGTGGCGGAGGACCTCTTCGGCCAGGGGACGGTGAACCCCATCGGGAAGACGGTCAAGATCAACCGCCAGAACTACCAGGTGGTGGGTGTGCTGAAGAGCAAGGGGGCCACGGGCTTCCAGTTCCAGGACGACCGCGTCCTCATCCCCCTGACGACGGCCCAGGTGCGGTTCGGCGGGGCCGGGAACAAGACGATCCACACCATCAACCTGCAGGTGGCCTCGGCGGACCAAATGGACCTGGCCCAGGCGGAGGTGCGGGCCATCCTGCGGGCGCGGCGGGGCCTGACCGGCAGCCAGTCGGACGACTTCTCCATCTTCAACCAGACCCAGATCGTGGAGACAGTGGCGGCGACGACCCAGACCTTCACCGTCCTCCTGGGCAGCATCGCTGCCATCTCCCTGGTGGTGGGCGGCATCGGTATCATGAACATCATGCTGGTCTCGGTGACGGAGCGGACGCGGGAGATCGGCATCCGCAAGGCCGTGGGAGCGCGGCGGCGGGACATCCTGGGGCAATTCCTGATAGAAGCGGTGGTCCTGAGCGTGGTGGGGGGCCTGGTGGGCATCCTGGTGGGGTACGGTGCGGCCCAGATCATCGCTCCCCTGCTGGGGGTGAGCCGCGCCCTGGTCACGGCTCAGAGTGTGATCCTGGCCCTCGGCGTCTCCATCGGCGTAGGGCTCTTCTTCGGCATCTACCCGGCCAACCGTGCGGCGCGCCTCAACCCGATAGAGGCCCTGCGGTACGAGTAGGTGCCGCGGCGGGAGCTTCCTCTCCTGCCCTCTCCTCTCCCAGGGAGCCGCCGCCCACCTCGGAAGGGGTGGTGCGGCGGCTCCCGCGTTCAGGGGGTGGCCAGACCCTTGCGGATGGCGTAGCGGACCAGGTCCACGCTGCTGTGGAGGCCCAGTTTGGCCATGAGGTTGCTGCGGTGCACGGAGACGGTCTTGGGGCTGATGCCGAGGAGGGCCGCGATCTCCCGGTTGGTCTTGCCCTGGGCCACCAGGCGGAGGACCTCGGTCTCCCGCGGCGTGAGGCGCGGTTCGGGCTCCTCCTGGGGCTCTTGCATCGCCTTGAGGACCTGGCGGGCAGCTTCCGGGGGAAGGTAGGCTCCCTCCTCCGCCACCTGCCGGATGGCCTGCAACACCTCCCGGCGTCCAGCCTGCTTGAGGACGTAGCCAGAGGCCCCTGCCCGCAGGAGGGGGACGATGAACTGCTCCTCGTCGTACTGAGTGAGGACCAGCACCCGGACCTGGGGATGCTCTTTCTTAATACGCGCTGTGGCCTCCAGCCCGTCCATCCCCGGCATGGCGATGTCCATCACCACCACATCGGGCTCCAGAGAGTCCACCTTGCGGAGGGCCTCCAGTCCATCCCCCGCTTCGCCCACCACCTTGATATCCGGCTGCCGCTCCAGGAGCGAGCGGAGGCCCTCCCTGAGGATGCGGTGGTCATCCACCAGGAGCACCCGGATCCCGTCCATGTCCCTCGCTCCCTGCTCCGGCCGAGCCCAGGGGGATCTGTGCCTGGATGTACGTCCCTTCCCCTGGGGTGGAGGAGATGTAGAACTGTCCTCCGAGGAGCTGGACCCGCTCGGCCATGCCCAGCAGGCCCAGGCCCCGACTGGTGTCTGGTCCGTGGATGACCTCCTCCATGTCAAAGCCCACGCCATCGTCTGCCACCTTGAGGTCCAGGCAGGCATCGCGCTTCTGCAGGGAGATGGCCACGTTGCGGGCCCCGGAGTGCCGCAGGATGTTGCTTATGGCTTCCTGGACCACCCGGAAGAGGGCGATCTCCACCTCCTGCGGAAGCCGCCCCAGGGCCGGGTCTTCTTCCAACTGGACCCGGATGCCGTTCGCCTCCAGGCGGGTCTCTGCCAGCCACCGCAGCGCCGCTGGAAGGCCCAGGTGGTCCAGGAGGCTGGGGCGCAGGTCGTAGATGAGTTTGTGGATGCCCTCCAGGGTCTGGCGGGCCAGCCGCTGCATGCGCTCCAGGACTTCGCGGGTGGGGCCATCGCATCCCTGCTCCAGGGCCTCCTCCACCTCGTAGAGGAGGGCGGTGAGAGCCTGGCTGGTCTCGTCGTGGAGTTCCCGGGCCACGCGCTTGCGTTCCTCTTCCTGGGCGGTGATGACTTTCTGGAGGAGTTCACCCCGCACCCGTTCCTTGCGCTGGAGTTCGGCATAGAGGCGGGCGTTTTCCACCGCCAGGGCGATCTGGTCCCCCACAGCCGAGAGGAAGGCCAGGTCCTCCTGGGAGAACCCCTCCTCGGCCCGGTTGCCCACGCACATGCTCCCCAGGATGTTGCCCCGGGCGTTCAGGGGGACGTGGACCAGGGAGCGCAGCCTCTCCTTCCGCAGGACGGGGCTGCGGCCCCGCCCGTAGCGGCTGACGTCGGGCACCACGACCATCTTGCCCAGGTTGATGACGCCCCCGCAGTCGCCATCCAGAAGGCCGAGGCGGGCCACCAGGCGCGCTGTTTCCTCCGAGAGGCCCCGCACAGCCCGCAACTGGAGGTCCCCCAGCCGCTCCTGGAGGAGGAAGATGGCCGCGACGTCCATCTTGCCCAGTTTGACAATCTCGTCCAGGGCCCGCGTCAGGACCTCGTCCAGGTCCAGGCTGCCATTGACCGTCGCCGCCAGGGAGTTGAGGGTGGAGAGTTGCTCGTTGCGCTGGACGAGGGCCTCTTCCGCCCGCCGCTGCTCGGTGGCGTCCCGCAGGAGTTCCACGACGTGGGTGATGCGCCCGTCGGGGCCCCGCAGGGGCGAGGCGATGACGTCCAGGTACCGCGTCCCCCTGGGGGAGGCCACCTTATGGGTGACGCGCACCGTCCCGCCCGTCTGCAGCACCAGGGGGATGGGGCACTCGCACTCCGGGGAGTCGCACGGCTCTTCCAGCCGGTAGGCTTCGTGGCAGGACCTGCCGATGAGGCGCTCCCCCTCGCCCCGGCGCTCCATGGCTGCCCGGTTGGCCAGGAGGATGCGGCGCTCCAGGTCCACCACGATCAGTTCGTCGGAAAGGGCATCCAGGATGGCCTGGAGGGAGAAAGGGAACGCCTCTTCCTGGGTCAGGGCTCGTACGTCCACTTCCATCGCGATCCTCGCCTCGGGTGAGGGGGCACCACGGCCCTCTGTCTGTGATGATTGTAACATATGGTAAGGAAGCGCGCCAAATGGAGGCCAGGGCACAGGGTGTCTTCGCCGTGCCGTCGGCAAGGAGAGCCCTGCCCGCGAGGTGCAGGGCTTTTGACGAAAACCTGGGCCTCGGATATAATATTCGCTTGTTGAGCCATCATTCGGGGGAGAGCATATCTATGGAACAGATCAGGTTGGAAGCCGAACCCCGCTCTGTGGTGGGGAAACAGGTACGGCGCTTGCGGGCCGAGGGGTGGATCCCGGCCATCCTCTACGGCAAGGGCGTGAGCCCGATGCCCCTCAAGATCAAGGCGGCAACCTGGCGGCGCTTCACCGCCACGGGCCTGGGCCGCGGCCTGGTGGAACTGTACGTCCAGGGGCAGGAGAAGCCCTACTTCGCCCTCATCCGGGAGGTCCAGCGGGATCCCATCACCCGCCAGGTGTGGCATGTGGATTTCCAGCAGGTCTCCATGACCGAGACCCTGCGGGTGGAAGTCCCCGTGGCCGTGGTGGGAGCGTCCCCTGTCGTGGAGCGGGGGGATGGCGTCCTGCTGGTTGGACTGACCCACCTGGAGGTGGAATGCCTGCCCACCGCCATCCCCTCCAGCATTGAGGTGGATGCCTCGGCGTTGAAGGCCATCGGGGACTCCATCACCGTGGCGGACCTGGCCCTTCCGGAGGGGGTGAAGGTCATCGCCGAGCCTGAGGAGATGGTCCTCACGGTGGTGCCGGCCGGCCTGCCGGAGGAAGAGGCTGTCGTAGAGGAAGGCGAGCCGGAACTGATCCGCAAGGCCAGGGCCGCCGAAGAGGAAGAAGAGGCCGAAGAGTAAGCCAAGCCCCACCGACCTTTCTGCTGTTCCCGCGGCTCCTGGCCGCCGAGGAGGGGGTCAGGAGCCGCGGCTTGCCTGGACCCTTTACTCAGGGATGCGGAGGGCCCGTCTGGGCGCGAGGGCGCGCTCCCAGAGCCCAGCCCACGTGGGCCAGGCGTCCACTTCTCCTGCCACCCATTGGACAGGGTCCACAGGCACCCCGTTGACCCGGACCTCCCAGTGCAGGTGCGGTCCCGTGGAGAGGCCGGTGCTCCCCACGCGGCCCAGGAGGGTGCCCGGCCACACCCACTGTCCTGGCCGGACGGCCACCTCCGAGAGGTGCCAGTAGCCGCTGAAGACCCCCTGGCCGTGGTCCAGGACCACGGCTTTCCCCCGCACCCAGAGGTCCTCCACCAGGACGACGCGTCCCCGCGCCGGCGCTCGGACCGGGGCACCGGCCGGTGCATCAAAGTCCATCCCGTCGTGGAAAGACGTGGCAGGGCCGCTGCCGTAGGCGCGCCGGTCGCCAAAGGGGGCCGATACGTCCTCAGGGTGGTCCACCGGCCAGGCGAACGGCCCGCGCCAGAGGGGAGGGCCGCTCACCTGGGCGAAGAGGGTTGTCAGGCGGCGGGCCTCCTCCTGGACAGCAGCGGTATCGGCCAGGATGCCCCTCAAGGCCGGCGAAAGGGGGATGCGCTGGACCGCAAACGCGCCCTCCACCACCCAGACGCAGGCCTCCCAGGTGACCGTGTGGGCTGGGGCGTCCGCCACCTCCAGGGTGAGGACGTGGCACCCTGGCTCCGCCAGGGGATGGATGCCCACCACGGCCCAGTAGCCGTCCGGCCCCTCGGCGAAGGCCAGACGCTGGTCCTCCAGCCGACCGTCCAGGCGCACTGGTGCTGCGGCCACCACCCGCACCGAAAGGGTACTCCCCTGGGCCACGGGGAGGGGGAAGGCCTGCACGGAGACCAGGGGCGCTGGCACTGCGGCCGGGCTCTCCAGACGGCTCGCCACGGGGATGCGCAGCCTCTGCCCGGCGACGATGTGGTCCGGGTTGGCCAGGCCGTTGAGGGCAGCGAGCGTCCCTACCGAGACCCCGTAGGCTCGGGCGATCGCGGAGAGGGTCTCCCCTTCCCGCACCACGTGCTCCAGGAAGCGCCCCGGAGGTGGGTCGGCCGCGCGGACCTCCGCCGGAGCCCCGATCCCCAGGCCCAGCGCGAGGGCCAGGAGCAGCACCAGGATCCTCCAGGGCTGACCGAGACGAAGGCGTTCTCCCATATCCCCCTCACGGCTCCAGGGCGAGCAGGTCGCCCGCCTGGCATCGCGTCAGGATGGCTGGATGGCCCTCTATGAAGACGGCGGCTGGCCTCGCTGGTGCGTACCAGGGGCGGAAGGGTTTGGCCAGGGCCATATCTACAACGCGGCCTTCCCGGTCCAGCCACACCACGCCGATAGGGAAGAAGACGAAGAACATGTGGATGGCCGCGGTCCAGCGCCCGGGCCGGTCCAGTTGGAACCAGAGGGCCTCGTCCTCGTCCAGGGCGCGCCGGAACATGAGCCCCCGGGAGCGGGTCCAAAAGGTATCGCAGACCTCCACCCGGCGGGCAAGGAGGGTCCCTCGGGTTCGGTTCACCAGGTGCATTCCGTCCCTCCCTTCGCAGGGGTAGCTTCACCTTCCCCCGATGCGGTAGACGGCCATGTTCTCCCCGCCCAGCAAAGGGGCCCACGGTGCGCCGGTCTGGAAGATGGGCTGGAGGCGCGGGTCCTGCACCATGCGGGGGTACCACGAAGGGAAGGTGGCCAGGTAGTCCGCGCCGCGGGCGAGGATGTACTGGAGGAGCGCATCCTCGTCCCGGATGAAGGGGATGACCTCTGGTGAG
>JBMFPD010000184.1:0-6638 GCA_049969295.1 Anaerolineae bacterium
CAGGCGAAGTTGCGGCGCGGGTGGACCTGGAGGCACTGCAGGAACGCCTCCTCCGGAGGACGGACGTCGCCTTCGCGCACGTGGTAGACCAGGCCTGCACCTCGGAGGGGACGGAGGAGGTGCTGGGGCGCGCCCGGGAGGCGCACCTCCGCGGGGCCGTGCTCGCGGCCTGCTCCTGCTGCGCCCTGGGGCAGGTCTGCGCCTCGTGCACGCTGCAGCGGATGCGCTGCAAGGCAGCCCTGGGGCTCCTGGGGTGCGACGGGCTTCCGCCTGCTAACGCGGGAGCAGTGGAAGAGCCCCTAGCCTGGGAGATGGTCAACCTGCGGGAGGCCTGCGCCTGGCCCGAGGAAGAGGACAGGGAGAGGGCCACGTGGAAGGCCTGGAGGCTGGTCCTGGAAGGGCTTGCCGCGCTCATGGCACGGGAGGCGTGCACCCTGGAGGTCCCCGGCGCGCAGGCCACCGTGGGCATCCTGGGAAGGGGACCGGCCGGCGACGTGGCGGAACGCCTCCTGAAGCGGCTGGGGTTCGGCGTATGGCGGACCGGCCGACCACTCCTCTCCGTGGAGGGCGAATGGGGCAGCCTGCGGGCGTGGGTGGGCGATGGGGGACGCGCCCTCTCCCTGGAGGCGCGGTGGCTCCTCCTCGCCCCAGCCACACGGACCGAGGAACGGAGCATGGAGCGGGCTGCGCGGGCGCTCAGGGCCCTGGACCGGCAGCCAGGCATCGTGATCTGCGACCCGCGCCTTGCCCCCCAGGTGAGCGGCGCGGCAGCCGTGGCCCAGGTGGCCGGGGCCTGGCAGCCCGACGCCCTGTGGAAGGGGAGGTTGGCCTTTGTACGGGTGTCCTTCTGCCGGGCGTGTGGGACCTGCCAGGAGGTGTGCCCTTATCAGGCGGTCGGGTGGCGTGAGGGACAGGATGGCCGGCCCCACGCTGTGGTGGATCCGCTGCGCTGCCGCGGGTGTGGGCTCTGCGTGGCGGCCTGCCCCAACGGGGCCATGACCGCAGTCCAGGGGACGGACCGGGAACTCTGGGCCGCTTTGGAAGCGCTTCTCGCCTGAAGGAGAGACGGATGGAGAATTCGGAGCCGAGGATCGTCCTCTTCCATTGCAACTGGGCCGGACGCTACGTTCTGGACGTGCTGGGGCGCGGGCGAACGCGGCTCCCCGGGAAGGCGCTGCCGGTGCAGGTGAGTTGTCTGGGACGTATGCACCCCGGCCTGGTCCTGAAAGCCCTGGAAGGAGGGGCCGACGGAGTCCTGCTCCTGGGCTGCCCGGAGGAGGCCTGCCGCTACGGCGTTGATGGAGAGAAGGTGAGCCGGAAGTACGCCGAAGCCCGGGACCTGGCTGTGCTCCTGGGCCTGCGGCCAGAGCAGGTGCGCCTGCTGCGCGTGGCTCCGGAAGAGACAGAGCAGGTCCTCCAGGTCCTGGAAGAGATGGCCACAGTGAGCCTGGGGGCCCAGCCGCAGGCGGGAGCGCCTCAAGGAAGGAGGCCCCAATGACCTCGGAGGCGCTGCGCGCGGCCTTGGCAGAGACGCGGGCCTACTTCTGCCTCTCGTGCGGCAAATGCACGGCCAGCTGCCCCATGGCGCGCTGGGAGGACAAGTTCTCGCCCCGGCGCCTGGTGGAAAGCCTGGTGATGGGGGACGCGGAGGAGGTCCTGGCCCAGGAGGCCCTCTGGCAGTGCCTGACCTGCCTGCGGTGCGAAATGGTCTGCCCCTCGGGCGTGCGCCTGGGGGAGTTCGTGCGGCGGGTGCGCACTGTAGCGCGCGAGCAGGCCTTCGCCGGCCAGTGCACCCACGGCGGTGCGGTGGAGGCCTGGATGCGCCTCATGGCCCAGGGAGGGAAGCCCCAGGCCCGGCTCCGGTGGCTGGAGGAAGACCCGTCCCTGGAGGTGGAGGTCTGGCCCTCGCGGGGCGGAGCCGCATCCCCGGGCAAAGGGGAGCGAACCCTCTTCTTCGTGGGCTGCCTGCCCTACTACCAGGTCCTCTTCGGCGACCTGGGCCTGCAGGGGGAGGAGATGGCGCGCCAGGCCGTCCGCCTTCTCAATGCCCTGGGCATCCGGCCCGTCGTCCTGGCGGACGAGCGGTGCTGCGGCCACGACCTCCTGTGGCAGGGGGACGAGGCGACCTTCGGGCGGCTTCTGGAGGCCAACGCCCGCCTGGTGGCCGAGGCCGGGGTGGAGCGCATCGTGACCCTGTGCCCTGAATGCGCCCTCACGCTGGCGAAGGAGTATCCGGCGCGGCTGGGCGCGTTCCCGCCAGCCGTGCACCTGAGCGAGGTGGCGGCCCAGGCCTTGCAGGAGGGCCGTCTGACGTTCTTCCGCCAGGCCCAGGGACCCGTGACCTACCAGGACCCCTGCCGTCTGGGGCGGCACCTGGGCATCTACGAGGCGCCGCGAGCCCTCTTGGAGGGATTGGGCTACACGCTAGTGGAGATGGCCCACCACCGCAAAGGCTCCCTCTGCTGCGGCACGAGTGCATGGACCCACTGCACCGCCACGTCCAGGGCCATTCAGGAAGAGAGGCTGCGGGAGGCGCGGGAGACCGGTGCGTCGGTCCTCGTGACGGCCTGTCCCAAGTGCCAGATCCACTTCCGGTGCGCCCTGGCCGGTGGGGCCGCGCGGGAAGGGCTTGCCGTGGAAGTGCGGGATTGGGTCTCGCTGGTCGCCGAAGCCCTGGGCGGGGCAGGGGAAAAGGCGTAGAGGAGGTGAGGTCTTGTCCACAGGGGAACTGAGGATTGGGGTATTCATATGTCAGTGCGGCCTGAACATCGCCGCCACGGTGGA
Source organism: Anaerolineae bacterium (assembly GCA_049969295.1). Lineage (GTDB taxonomy): Bacteria > Chloroflexota > Anaerolineae > DTPP01 > DTPP01 > DAOTYM01. The sequence goes on from JBMFPD010000184.1 coordinate 2,785, forward strand.
TACCGAGGCGGTGCGGGCCTACGCCGAGACGCTCCCCGACGTGGCCGTGGCCGTGGTCAACCGCTACACCTGCTCGGACCCCGGCCAGCAGGAGGTTCAGCGGGTCATCCGGGAGCACCGCCTGAACCGGGTGGTGGTGGCCTCCTGCTCGCCCAGGCTGCACGAGCCCACCTTCCGGGCGTGCGTCCAGAGGGCGGGGCTGAACCCGTACCTCCTGGAGATGGCCAACATCCGGGAGCATTGCTCCTGGGTCCACATGCGGGAGCGGGAGGCGGCGACGCAGAAGGCCAAGGACATCGTGCGCACGGCGGTGGCTCGGGCGCGGTGGCTGGCCCCGGAGGAGGAGACGCACCTCAAGGTCAAGCCGGGGGCCCTGGTCATCGGCGGAGGGGTGGCGGGCATCCAGGCCGCCCTGGACCTGGCCGATGCCGGCCATCAGGTCTACCTGGTGGAGAGGGAGCCGTCCATCGGTGGGATCATGGCGCAACTGGACAAGACCTATCCCACCATGGACTGCAGCATATGAATCCTCGGCCCCAAGATGATGGATGTCGGTCGACATCCCAGGATCCGACTCCTGACCTACAGCGAGGTGGAAGACATCTCGGGGTACGTGGGGAACTTCCGCGTGCGGGTGCGGAAGAAGGCCCGCTACGTGGACGAGAAGGAGTGCACCGCCTGCGGCGAGTGCGCCAAGGTCTGCCCGGTGGTGATGCCGGACGAGTTCCAGATGGGGCTTTCCACTCGCCGGGCCATCTACATCCCCTTCCCCCAGGCTGTGCCGTCCGCCTACGTCATCCGCATGGACGAGTGCCTGGGCGACAACCCCATCGCCTGCGGCAAGTGCCTGGAGGTCTGCGACAAGAAGGCCATCAACTTTGACATGCAGGACGAGATCCTGGACCTGGAGGTCGGGGCCATCATCGTCGCCACGGGGATGGACGTCTACGACCCCGAGCCGCTGGACGAGTACGGCTACGCCCGCTACCAGAACGTCATCACCACCATGGAACTGGAGCGGCTCGTCTCCGCTGGAGGGCCGACGGAAGGGCACCTGGTCCGCCTGAGCGACGGCCGCCCCCCCAGGCGCATCGGCTTCGTGCAGTGCGTGGGCTCTCGGTCGTCCGACGGCCGGGGGAACCCCTACTGTTCCAATATCTGCTGCATGAACACGGTGAAAGACACCCTCCTCCTCAAGCAGCACGACCCAGAGGTGGAGATCACCGTGTTCTACATGGACATGCGGACCTTCGGCAAGGGGTTTGAGGACCTGTACATGCAGAGCCGGGCGGCGGGGGTGCGCTACGTGCGGGGCCTGCCAGGCGAGGTGGAGGAGGACCCGCGGACTGGCAACCTCATCGTCACGGTGGAAAACACCACGGCCAACCGCCTGGAGCGGCACGAACTGGACATGCTGGTCCTCTCGGTGGGGGCAGTGCCGCGGCGGGAGACGGAACCGGTACGGCAACTCCTCACCCTTTCCCGGTCACGGGATGGCTTCCTCATGGAGGCGCACCCCAAACTGAAGCCAGTGGACACCCCCACCCGGGGTGTGTTCATCGCCGGGTGCGCCGAGTCGCCCAAGGACGTGAAGGATTCAGTAACCCAGGCCTCGGCCGCAGCGGCCCGGGCGAGCACCATCCTGAACGCCGAACACATCGTCGTGGAGGCCCTCACCGCCGTGGTGGACCCCCAGCGCTGCACCGGGTGCGGGGCCTGCACGCGCGTCTGCCCCTTCGGGGCCATCCGCGTGCCGGCGAAGAAGGAGCCAGCCCAGGTGACCCTTGCGGCGTGCGCCGGGTGCGGCACCTGTGCCGCAGAGTGCCGCTTCGGGGCCATCACCATGCGCCACTTCACCGACCAGCAGATCTTCGCCCAGATAGACGCCATCCTGGAAGAGCGCCCCCAGGACGTCTTCGTGGCCTTCGCCTGCAACTGGTGTTCCTACGCCGGAGCGGACACGGCCGGGACGGCCCGCCTGGAGTACCCGCCCTCGGCACGCATCATCCGCACCATGTGCTCCGGCCGCGTGGACGAGGAGTTCGTCCTGCACGCCTTCAAGAAGGGTGCGCCGGCGGTGCTCGTCTCTGGCTGCCACTACGCGGACTGCCACTACATCAACGCCAACCGCAACACGGTGCGGCGGATGGACCGCCTGTGGACCCTGCTGGAGAAGAAGGGGATCCGGCCAGAACGCCTGCAGTTGGAATGGGTGAGCGCGGCTGAGGGGCAGAAGTGGGCCCAGGTGGTCCGGGACATGGAGCGCATCCGGGCGAGCGTCACGCCCGAGGAGATCGCGCACACGGTGCAGGTGCTGGCCGACGTGCCGTAGGAGAGGGAGGCGATGGCAGGGAAGGACCGGTTCCACTGCATGCGCTGCGGCCACGAATGGGAAGGGGAAGATAGCCCGGACCGGGAGCGTGTCTGCCCCCGGTGCGAGAGCAACAGCGTCCGCAAACTGCCCCACCCTGCACCAGCGGAGAGATGAGCCAGGGCACGGACGCCAGCGGGAGGGCAGCCCCCCAGGGCCAGGGCCGGCTCAACAGTCCGTAGGGCACGCCTCCCGGCGTGCCCTCTTCGCCGGGAAAGGCAGTTATAGCCTTCCCTTTTGCAAAAACGAGACAGCCCTGCACGCGGGGCCAGTGTATTTTGACACCGGGCCGAAGAGCGTGTATCATTCCTGTGGAAGGCCCAAGTAGGCCAGGCGATCGCGGGCCGGCAAGGCCCGGCCCGAGGAAAGTCCGAGCTCCGCAGAGCACGGTGCTGGGTAACACCCAGGCGGGGTGACCCGACGGAAAGTGCCACAGAAAAGAGACCGCCGGGGACGCAGGGCGTTCCCGGTAAGGGTGAAAAGGTGGTGTAAGAGACCACCGGCAGCCGTGGTGACACGGCTGGCCAGGCAAACCCCACCGGGAGCAAGGCCAAGCAGGAGGCTCAGCGCAACCCGCGCTGACGGGGCTGCTCGTCCCGTGCCCTCCGGGTAGGCCGCTAGAGGCGGTGGGCAACCATCGCCCCAGAGAGATGATCGCCCCCCCTTGCCCCGGGCAAGGGGGACAGAACTCGGCTTATCGGCCTACTTGGGCCGCGAAACGTTCTCTGTGGCGCAGCCTCAGGCCCGGGCGGGCATTCTCAGGTCGTACAGCGCGCTGCAATGTGCAGCGCGATTTTTCATCCCTAACCTTAAAAGTGTGGAAATGGGCGTCCCAGGGACTGGTCAAAATGGCGAACTTGGTGTATAATGTGGGTGCTTGTGCCACAAAGTGGGGAAGAGTGGTGATCACCTCCCGAGGCGGGCCCCTGCAGTACACCATGAGGAGTCGTCGCCGTCCTTGTTCCTGGGCGAGTTTGAGCACACGATTGACGACAAGGGTCGCCTGATCATACCCGCGAAACTCCGTGCCGGCCTCGGAGAGGGCATGGTCATCACCCGCGGGCTGGACCCCTGCCTGTGGGTCTTCTCCCCCGAAGAGTGGGCTCCCCTGGCCGAGAAGATCAGCAGCCTCCCCCTGTCCAACAGTGCGTTCCGGGACTTCGCCCGGCTGATCTTCTCCGGCGCAGCGGAAGTGACCCCAGACGCGCAGGGGCGCGTGCTCATCCCCTCGTACCTCCGAAAATACGCCCACCTGGACGGTGACGTCGTGATCCTCGGCCTGAACCGGCGCCTGGAGATCTGGAACCGCGACCTCTGGAACGAGCGCAAGGCCCGCATGGAAGCGGATGCAGACGCTATCGCACAGCGCCTGACAGACCTGAATGTGGGAATCTGAGGTGAGGGCACAAGGGATGGACGAAGCCGCCAGGGCCCCCGAAGGGGGAACGGGGGGGCATGTCCCTGTCCTCCTGGAGGAGGTGCT
>JBMFPD010000185.1:0-6615 GCA_049969295.1 Anaerolineae bacterium
CCCTGTCGCTCAGGTTGAGGATCAGGAGGTCGCCCATGCTGGTCCACATCGGGGCTTCGGGCCCGAGGACGTAGACCGGCTGGCCTCCCACCAGGAAGGTGATCCGCTCGCCGGGGTCCAGGCCCTCGTCCACCTCGGTGGCGGGGTCGTCCTTGTAGACGGCCATGGCGAACCGCCCGGGCACGGGCCCGACCTGGGCCTGGCCGGCCAGGGTGCCTGCCTGGTCAAAGGCCTGCACCAGCGTGCCGGTGGGCAGCGGTTTGCCGTTGAGAGTGCTGTAGAACGACGCCACCGTGACCCACTCCGTGCTGGGGTTCACCCCTTCCAGGAGCGGCTCGGCGTTGGGCCGCACCTCCTCCGCAGAGAGCATGGTCCCGGCTGGGTACACGAGGGTGCCGGCCCGGGTGGTGCGGATCCAGTAGCCGAAGCCCTGTTCCATGGTCTGGAGGGTGTTCATCCCCGGCGGCAGGTCCGGGTAGTACGAGAGGCCACCGCCGTTGAAGCCCAGGACCACGGTGTAGAAGCCGTTGATGGAGGCCAGGGCATCGGCCACGGGCAGCGGCACATTCGGCAGGTAACTGACCAGGTTCCAGCCCTGGCAGAGGTACAGCGGCGTGCCTACCGGCAGGCGCCAGCCGCGCACCGTCAGGGTGGCCGAGCCATTCATGCGGATCCAGTAGCCGTGGTAGCCGTCCATCTGGTGCAGGGTGCTGATCCCTGGCGGCAGGCTCGGGTCGTAGGAGAGGCCGCCCACGCCGCAGTGGAAGCCCAGCACCCGGTCGTAGAGGCCGCCGATGGGGGCGAGCACCTCCTCAATGTCCGGGTCAAAGGGCAGGATGGGGAAGGAGATGAGGTTCCATCCCTGCCTCAGGTTCAGGGTGAACTCCTCCCCTGCCAGCGTCCGCCGGTTGACGTAGGGGTCCTCTGCCGTGCGCGGGTCGTACCAGAACTTCACCCGCAGGAGTTGGGCGGGGTCCGTCCACTGGTCCGGCGGGTCGTAGTAGCCGGTGCCAGTGATGGTGGCCGTGTTGGAGATGGGGATGTTCCCGTTGAGGTCGGCCAGGTCATCCTGCGTCCTCACGGTCTCCCCGCAGGCGTAGTAGTGGGCCCACGACTGGTCCGAGAGCCACGAACTGGTCAGGAGGTACAGCTGGTCGGCCGGCAGTTGCAGTTCCGTGTAGAGGTCCGGCAGGGTGTGGAACTGCCGCAGGCGCCAGGTGTAGCGGGTGGTGGGCGTGTTCCAGAAGAGGAGCTCCTTCAGTTCGCCGAAGAACTGGGGCTCGCGGGCCTCCTCGCGGATGCGGACCTGCAGAGGGCCAGCCGCCTGCAGGTCGTTCAGGCCCAGGCTCCCGCAGTCCGGGTCGTAGTAGAGCGGGTTGGCGAACTGGCCTTCCTCCTGCATCTTCTGTGGGTTCACCCACTCCTCCAGGGCGACGATGTCTGGGGCGATGGTGTGGTTGAAGTTGAAGGGTGGCATGACGGACATGACGTCCGTGTCCACGCCGAAGACCGTGCCCAGGAAGTACCCCTGCAGCACCTGGGAGTCCTGCATGTTGACGAAAGTCCGCTTGGGCACTGGCGTGCGGATGGTGATGTACTTGAACTCGTAGGGGTACGGGGCCGGCGTGACCGGCACGGTGCGGATGGCCACCACGTTGTACTCGTGGCCATCCACGAAGAAGCGCTTCAGGTACCAGGGGTCGCCCGGGGTCAGGTCGTGGGTGCCGTTGCCGTCGTCGATGGCCGAGTGGGTCGCGCCCAGGGCCCGCCCCACGAGGAGGGTGGCGGTGTCAAAGTACGTATCCACGTCGGCCACCCAGACGAACCAGGGGCCGTCCACGCTCCCCAGGTTGTCGCCGCCGGCCGGGATGCGGCGCACGTTCACCCGGTCCCGCCCGGCGATGACCATGTCGCCCTGGTTGCACGGGGTGGCCGGGCCCACCACATCCGGGTGCAGGGAGTAGAGGCCGCCACCCACAGCGTGCAGGCCGCCGCCCGTGTACCAGATCTGCAGGAGGGCCTGTCCGCCGCCCTGGGCCGTCACGTTCTCCAGGGTGACCAGGTGGTCCAGGAACTGGATGCTGTCGCCGATGTTCACCGTGAGGGCGCCCACGGTGAAGACCACCAGTTCATCGCCGGAGAGGGCTGTGCCATCGGTATCCAGGTTGTCCAGCGAGCCGTCGCCGTCAAAGTCGGCGCCGATGCCGGTCAGGGCCGCCAGCGAGGCCTCCGAGTGGACGCCCACGATGTCGTGGGTGCCGTCAAAGTTGGCGTCAAAGGTCGTCAGGCCGTAGCCGAAGGAGGGCAGGTAGTTCGGCGGCAGCCCGAAGGGTGCGCTCGTGCTGGGCGCCGGGAGTTGGGTGGCCGTGGCCCCCACAGGGAAGGCCAGGCTGGAGGAACCGGGTTGGCCGTGGCTGGGGTTGTTGGCCGTGTCCAGGAACATGTAGGTGAATTCCTGCATCACCGCCGGGAAGGTGTAGGCCTCGGTAGCGGTGATGATGCCCCCTGCCACTTCGCCGTAGAGGATCTTGTCCAGGTGGACCGGCTCGTACCAGAACCGCGGGAAGACCTTCTCCCGGGCGTTGTTGTTCTCAATGGCGATCTGGGTGTAGAGCGGTACCAGTTCCTCGCCCGTGTTGATGAACTCGTCCATGTAGGCCGGGTTCAGGGTGAGGGAGTCCTTGCGCGGGGCCTGGGGCAGTTGCGGGTTGAAGGGCGCCCACGGGTCGGTGTAGGGCTTCTCCTCCACCGGGTAGGTGGCGACCAGCCGGTCGGCCGTCACCGTGTCGTCGCCAGCGCCGTAACTGTCCTCCCCGTAGATGCGCAGGCCGGTGGGGTCCTTGTACTTCTTGCCGCCCTCGTACTGGTCGTACCAGAACTGCACGCGGGTGCGGGTGCCCAGGGCGATGGTCTGCGTCACCGGGGCCTGGACCAGGTCGTCCATGTTCCAGAGCCAGTGCACGGCCTGTTCGTCAAAGAAGGAGGAAGTCAGGAGGTACAGGTCCGTGGTGTTGCCGCCATCAATGTCCGGCAGGACGAACTCGGTGAACTGCCAGGGCAGCGTGAACCACTGTTCGGCGTACCAGAACTCCTCCGGCTCCGGGTCGCCTGGGGCCTCGCCGTACTTCTCCCGCAGTTCCCCTACGAACTGGGGGTCCACGTCTTCCAGCACATAGAAGAGGAAGAGTTCCCGCGGGTTCCAGTAGGGGCTCCGGGGGCCGACCCCGTAGTAGGGGAAGGGGCCGTTCCGCTGGAGGATGGGCGGCACCGGGCCGATGAGTTCGCCCAGGTACGGTGCGGTGTAGGGGTTCAGCGGGTCGTAGTAGTTGGGGAACTCCCGGAGGATCTGGACGTCGTTCAGGATGTAGTGCTCGTGGTTGTAAGGCGGCATGACCGACATCCAGTCCTCGGGCCCGTACCCCTGCAGGCGCACCGAGTGCTGGGCGATGGTCACGGGGACCTTGGGCACGGGGGTGCGGATGGTGATGTAGGCGAAGTTGTTGGTGCCCACCGTGCCGATGGCTGTCACGTTGTACTCATGCCCGTCCACGTAGAACCGCTTGAGGAACCAGGGGTCGCCGGGCTGCAGGTCTGGCACGTTGGGGGCCTGCTCCATGGCGCTGAAGGGGGCACCCAGAGCCCGCCCCACGCGCAGTTGGGCCTTCCCGGCGAGGGAGTCCACCGAGGTCACCTGGACGAACCAAGGCCCGGCCGGGACGCCCGTGTTGGGGGCCTGCGTCCCCGGGAACTGGGTGCCGTAGAGCCAGGTCGCACCGATGGCGATGCTCTGCAGGCCCATGTTGCGGGGGATCAGGTCGCCCAGGTACCAGATGCTCAGGCGCGCCCCCGTGTCGGAGACGCTCTCCACCCGCACCATGTGGTCCAGGAACTGGAGGGACCCGCCCACCCGCACGTCCTTGGCATTGAGGGTGAAGACGGCCAGTTCGTCGCCGGTGAGGGGAGCGCCGTCGGGGTTCAGGGCGTCCAGCACGCCGTCGCCGTCGAAGTCCACGTTGACCCCCAGGGCCACGGCCAGGGTCTGCTCGCTGTGGACCTGCACGATGTCGGGCGTGCCGTCAAAGTCGGCATCAAAACTGGTGAGGCCGTAGCCGTAGGTGGCGTTGGCGGAGGTGGTGTCCACGGACCCGCCGGTGGTGAAGAGGTCCTGCCCACGCATGCCCACAGGGAAGACGAAGGAGGTAGCGCCAGCAGGCCCGCTGATGGGCCGTGGCCGGTTCTGGAGGAAGCGCCCCTGCATGAGCAGGTAGGTGAACTCCTGCATCACGGCCGGGTAGACGATGTCCACCGTGGGCGAGTAGACCCTGTCGGCGTTCAGGTCCTTGTCCCAGTGGCCTGGCTCGTACCACAGGCGGAACCAGACCTTCTCCGAGGCGTTGACGCCCCCCGCGTTGATCCGCTGGTAGAGCCCCTTGGCCTGGAGTTCGTCAAAGGTCTGCGCCTCGTACATCCAGACCGGGTCCCAGGTGATGAAATCCTTGCGGGGTGCCTGCGGCCCCTGGGGGTCAAAGATGGAAGGTTCGTCGGTGTACGGGTCATCCTCGGGGAAGCGGCCCGTCACCGGGTCCGTCACGGCGGGGTTCCCCGCGCCCTCGTTGCGGCGCCCGTAGACGCGCAGGGTGTTGAACGTGTTGGCGGGGAGCTGCTGGAGTTCCTGCGCCGCTGTGCTCTCCGGGGCGACCGGCTCACTGGCCTCTTGGGGACCCGCCCCCGCACTCCAGGGGAGGAGGCTGAGGATCATCAGGAGGGAGATGGCCGCGCCCAAACCTTTCAGGATGCCTCTCGTGTGCATGCGACTTCCTCCTTCGCTTGCCCATTGCACCTAAGCCCGGCAGAGGGTCATGGGGAAATCCGAAAACGCCAGACAGCAACCTGTCCTGACTCGCGTACACGCTTCGGCAGGGCGCCAGGCCTGTTGCGCACGGTGCCCTTGGCCGCGCTTTCAGGGGATCACTCGGGGGGCTGCAACACGAGCGATTCACCGGCCTTCTCGCTTGCTATGGTATAGTATACCATAGGCCTTAGAATATGTCAAGTATCTGCAAGCCCCGCGGCAGGGCTGACTCATCCTTTATAGAACGCTGACAGCCTTCTGGCACGGCAGACCGCAGAGCACGCCTCCTGGGGTGCCCTCGTTATAGCCTTCCCTTTTGAACGAGACAGCCCTGAGCCCCGCGGCCAGAAGTCCTCGGAGAGGGCCGCACTTCCTGCACAGACGAGAGTGCCTCATTTTATTGTTGACGGGCGGGCCACCTTCCCAGATACGCGCTCGCCGCCCTGGACACACGCTTTGCGGAGACCCCTGAAGGGTACATCATTTCCCGTAACATTGTACAAGATAACGTACCAGAAGTCAACCCCGGCCCTTCTGGCCAGGGCTGACTCGCTCTCGCAAAGGGAAGGCCACGACCGCCCTTCCCGGCGCGCAGGCACGCCAGAGGCGTGCCCTACGGATCCACGGATCGGCCACCTGCTCACGCCATCCACGAAGGAAGGAACGAATAAACGGATGGCTTGCGGTCGCGCCGGGCTCATTCGTGTATTCGTTGGCAGATTCGTGGACGGCCTCCTCCAGGCCGCTAGAGCGCGTTGCTTCTGATTGGGAACCTGCCCCCGGCCTGCTAGACCCGGCCCCGCAGCCACCGCCGCAGGCGGGTCAGGGGGCTCCGCCCATGGTGGCGGATGTAGTCCTGGATGGCCTCCCTGAGGGATACCGGTCGCTCCCACAGCCGGCTCAGGTGCCGGCGGTGCTCCAGGAGGATGACGTAGAGGTCCCCTTCCGTCAGGTGGGGGAACTCGCGGCACACCTTGAGGTCGCAGATGATCTTCACCGTGGGCAGGTAGACCCGGTCGTACCAACTGGCCACCGCCTCCCCCAGAGGGACGGGGTCCCCTCCGCGCTGTGCTTCCAACCACTTGGCATGCCCGGCGATGTGCTCCTCCAGGATGGCATACCGCTCCGGCGCGGTGAGGTCCACGGTGTGGTCTGGGCGCACGCGGTCCAGGTCGGTGTGGTGCAGGAACTCCAGGTAGGCGGCCTTGCGGGGCAGGTCCTCGGGGCGCAGGTCCCGGGTCAGGCGGATGCGGCACGGGTAGCGCCACACCTCCGCTTCCACGGAGGCCGCGCCCAGGGCCCGGGCCACCGAAACGCGGTGGTTCCCGTCGTCCACGAAGTAGATGTCGCTGACCCGGAAAAGGGAAACCGGTCCGAGCCCTTGCTCCAGGACCAGTTCCGCTACCCTCACCCACCGGTGTTTCAGGTCGTCCCGCCGCGGGTAGAACCGCCGGGTGAAGTCCTCCACCCGGTCCACGCTGCCCACGATGTCGTCCAGGGGGACGTTGTGCATCCCTTCTGCCAGGCGGAAGGTCAGGCCCAGCGCAGTCCGCACGGCCTCAAAGGAGAGGAGGTCGGTCGGTTTGCCCCGCAGGCGCCCCCAGGCGCTTTCCCAGCGCGCCCGGCGCCGGGCTTCGGCGAAGGCCTGGAGGGCCTGGCGCCGGTAGAGGTCCGTCTTCATCCTGGTGCTCCTCTCGGAAGCGGTGCCAGCCCACACCTCATTATAGCACAAGGAGTTCAGGGCTGCTCCACACTGGTTGTTG
>JBMFPD010000186.1:0-6535 GCA_049969295.1 Anaerolineae bacterium
CGCCGTAGGCTGCCTCGTCGGAGCACGGGCGGGAGAGGGCGTGGGCCCTGGCACACCAGCCTGCACGGTTGCCGTGGGCCCCTGCCATACTCCACCGGTAGGGGATGCCTTCGGAGCCGGCGTGCCCGGCGCGGCGCAGGCCGCAGCCGCAAGAAGGAGGAGCAGCCAGGAGAGAGCAGAAGTCCAGATGCTGAGTCGCTTCGGAAAGGCCATGGCGTCCCCTCACTCGTACCGCAGGGCGTCAATGGGGTTGAGGCGCGCCGCGCGGGTGGCGGGGTAGATGCCGAAGAAAAGCCCCACCGCCGCCGAGAAGCCGGTGGCCAGGAGGATGGCCTGCGGAGTTACCACCGTCACCAGGTCCTGGGAAAGGCGGGCGATAAGGAGGGACCCCGCAACGCCCAGGAGGATGCCCACGGCACCGCCCACCAGGGAGAGGACCATGGCCTCAATGAGGAACTGGATGAGGATATCCCGCCGCTTGGCCCCCACCGCCTTGCGGATGCCGATCTCTCGGGTCCGTTCCGTCACCGACACGAGCATGATGTTCATGATGCCGATGCCACCGACCAGGAGGGAGATGCCCGCGATCGCGCCCAGGAACAGGGTCAGGACGCTGGTGATCTCGCCGAAGATGCTGAGGATGTCCTTCTGGCTGATGACGGAGAAATCGTCGTCGTCGCGGTAGGAGAGTTTGTGCCGCTGGCGCAGGAGTTCGCGGATGGCTTCAGAGGCGGCATCCATGCGGTCCTCGCTGGCCACCTGCACGTTGATCACGGTCACGCGGGGGCTTCCGCCCACGGTCCGGCTGCGGAAGAGGCGCGTGTGGGCTGTGGAGAGGGGCACGAAGACGATGTTGTCCTGGCTGCCGAAGCCGGATCCGCCCTTCTCTTCCATGATGCCGATGACCCGGAAGGGGATGCCGTTGATGCGCACCGTCTGCCCGATGGCGTATTCGCCACCGGGGAAGAGGCGCTCGTAGGCCGCGGAGCCGAGGAGCGCGACGCGAGAACTGGCGGCCACGTCCGTCTCATCGATGAAACGTCCCTCGGTCACCCTGGCGTTGCGCACGGTGCTGTACTCCGGCGTGATGCCCGCCACCGTGGTCACGATGGCCTCGCGGCCCCGCTCCACCGTGGCAGAACGCTGGTATTCCGGGGCCACAGCCACTGCATCGGGCACCAGGTCGGGGTCCGCGATGGCCTGGGCATCGGCCAGGGTGAGGGACCCCCCGGCCCCGGCAGCCATGGCCCCGCCCGAGGCCATCTGGAGGTTGAGCGGCACCACGAAGAGGACGTTGGAGCCGATGCTCTGGATCCGCTCCGTGACCAACTGGGCCACCCCCTGGCCCACCGACAGGAGCGCGATGACCGCGCCCACGCCGATGATGATGCCCAGCATGGTGAGCGCCGAACGCAGTTTGTTGGCTGCCAGACCCCGCAGGGCGATGCGGATGCTCTCCGAGATGTTCATGACAACCTCATCCCGCTCAAGCCCGGGCCGCGGCCAGGACGCGCCCCCGTTCCTCTTCCGCTTCGGCGGCGGCCAGTGGCCCGCAGGCTCCCTCCGCGGCCTCATCCGCCACGACCAGGCCGTCGTGCAGGCGCACGATGCGCCGGCTGCACGCCGCCACGTCGGGGTCGTGGGTCACGAAGACCACGGTGATCCCGTGCTCCTCGTTGAGGCGCTGGAAGAGTTCCACGATCTCCGCCCCGGATTTGGAGTCCAGGTTGCCCGTGGGTTCGTCGGCCAGGATGATGGCCGGTTGGGTGACCAGGGCGCGGGCAATGGCCACCCGCTGCTGCTGCCCTCCGGACAACTCGTTGGGCCGATGGCCCATGCGGTCTCCGAGGCCCACGGCCTCCAGCGCCTCTATGGCCCGCCGCTTGCGCTCCTGGCGGGGGACCCCGGCATAGACCAGGGGCAACATCACGTTCTCCAGCGCTGTGGTCCGGGGCAGGAGGTTGAAGTTCTGAAAGACGAACCCGATGCGCCGGTTGCGGATCTCCGCCAACTGGTTGTCGTCCAGTTCCTGGATGTCCACGCCGTCCAACCGGTACGTGCCCGACGTGGGCAGGTCCAGACAGCCGATGATGTTCATCAGCGTGGACTTGCCGGAGCCCGAAGGCCCCATGATGGACGTGAACTCCCCCCTGTGGATGTCCAGGGAGATGCCCCGCAGGGCGTGGACTTCCACCGTGCCCATGCGGTACACCTTGGTGATGTCCCTCAGGACGATCAACGGCGTATCCTGCGACGTCTTCATGACCATGTGTCGTTCCTCGGTGTTCAGCATTGGAAGCCTAACGTTCAAGAACTGCACGCAACTGCTGCAGGGAGGAGACCGAGCGGATGGCCACCTGGTCGCCTTCCTGCAGGCCGCTCAGCACCTGGCTCACCTGGTCGCCCTGGACGCCCAACTGGACCTCCGTGCGCACCAGATTGGTCCCCACCACCTTTTCCACGAAGGTCTTGTTGGTGCGGCGGTCAAACTGGATGGCCCGGTTCGGGATGACCAGGACGTCTTCGGCGTGGGCAGTGACGATGTCCACCGCGGCGTTCATGCCTGGCCGCAGGGCAGGGTCCGGTGTATCCAAGTTGACCCGGACCAGGTACCCTGTGACGCCGGCTGTCTGCGCTGCGGCCGGGGAGATGCGGGCCACGTGGCCCTTCAGGGTGCGGTTCGGCAGGGCATCCAGGAGGATCTCGGCCTCCTGGCCTTCCTGCACGGCGGTGATGTCCATTTCGTCCACGGTGACGGTGATGTGGAAGGCGCTATCGTCCAGGAGGACCACGGCCGGGAGCGCGGCCTGGACCTGTTCGCCCACCTGCAGGTTGACCTCGGCCACCACGCCCGCGAAGGGGGCCCTGAGGATGGCGTTCTCCCGCTGGAGGCGAGCCTGTTCCAGGGAGACCCTGGCCTGCTCCACCTGGGCCTGGGCGATACGGACCTCCTCTTGGCTGGGACCGGTCACGAGACGCTGCAGTTGGGCGCGGGCCTGGGCCACCTGGGCTTCGGCTCCCGCCAGTTCAGCATCGGTGGGGCTATCCAGCAGGCGCTTGAGGGAGGCCTCGGCCTGGGCCACCTGGGCCCGGGCGGCCTCAATCTGCGCCTCCGTCGCTCCCTGCGTGGCCAGGCGGTAGGCAGCCAGCGCCGCCTCGTAGTCAATGGTGGCCTGCTCCAGGGCCAGGGCCTGGGGCAGCGCACCCACCGCGCCGATCCACGACACCTTGTCGTACTCCGACTGCGCCCGCTCCAGGGCGATACGGGCCCTTTCCAGGTTGGCCTTGGCGGTGGCGACTTCGTCCTCGGTGGGCCCACGGAGCAGTTTCTCCAGGTTCTTCTGGGCGCTGGCCAGGCTGGCCCGGGCCGCGGCCACCTCCGCCTGGCCTGGGCCGTTGGTGATCCGCTCATAATTGGCCAGGGCGCTGGCCAGAGCCGCTTCCGCGGCAGCGATCTCCTCTTCCGAAGCGCCTGCCAGGAGCTGGTCCAGCCGGGCCTGGCTGATGGCCAGGGCGATCTCCGCCTGGCGCACGGCCAGGTCCAGTTCGTCGGCCTGGAGTTCGGCCAGCACCTCGCCGGCCTCTACGCGGTCGCCCGGTTCCACGTAGACTTTGGAGACCACCCCCACCGCCTTGAAGCGCAGGGAGACCTGGCGCTCTGGATCTATGATCCCCGAAGCGCTGACCACGGCCCGCACATCCCCGCGCTCCACCGTGACGACCTGGTAGTTCGGCTTCTCTGGGGCGCGGGCTTTACCCAGAAAGACGTAACCAGCCGCGCTCAGCCCGACGATCGCGGCCAAGATCATAGCCACTGTGATGCCCCGTTTCATCCTTTGTGCTCCCTACTATCAGGGTTCTCACCCTCTGTTGCCAGAGCCCGCCGCCCTGCAGGCGGGCTCGGCGATGCCCACCTCTTTAGAAATACGCTCCACAGCCCCATCCGGGTGCGCGCCAAAATGCCCTGTGGCTCCCTTTTCCCTCCAGTTCAGGACATGGGGACCAGCATGGCCTGGATGACCACCACGCCTGCCCGCACGAGGAGGTTGATGGCCGCGTACAGGATGGCCACCAGGGAGGCTTTGTTCCGCCCGAAGCGGAAGAGGGCTTGGGACGCCGCGTACACCAGCACCAGGTGCCAGAGGCTGAAGGGGTCCACCTGCGAGAGAAGGACGTAGGCCACGTTGCGGGCATCCTTCAGGGGATCGCCCACGGAGGCCAGGTACGAGAGGCCCTGGTTGACGATAAGGCTCCTCTGCGCTGCGACCACTGCCGCCTGCACCAGGGGGCGGAGGCCGAAGGGGACCCAGGCCCACAGGGTTGCGCCCAGGGCCGGGCCGAACTCCCCCTCTCCGCCGCTCACCAGGGCGAGGAAGTACAGGATGCCCGCGCTCAAGAGGATGCCGAGGGCTGCGCTCACGAGGCTGCCTACCCACCCCATCACGCCCACCAGGAGAGGGGTGGTGAAACGGCCGGCCTGCGCGCTCACCATCTGCGCTTGCTCAGGGGGCAGGGAGGCCATCTGGCGGTCCAGGGCCTCCCGGGCCGCCGCGGCCGCGTAGGGAGCCGCGGCGATCTGGAGGACAGCCGTCCCCACCACGAGGATGAGCAGGGGGATGAACCACCCCCGGCCAGGCCGCCTGGCGATCTGCGCAAAGGTCTCCCGCGGCCGGTCCACGAGGGCCACAAGTTGCTGGCCCAGGGTCTTCTCGTCTTCCACGGGTTCCTCTCCTCGCTTCAGTTACTTTGCACCTGAATTATCTAGTCTTGCTAAATATATCACAGGGGCTGTTCTTTGTCAAATGGAAGGGTGGGAGGGTCGCGGTTGCCCTCCGTGTTGGTCCTTTGGGCGGCTTCATCGCTCGCCCGGGTCAGCGCGGGCCGGGTCTCTAACCCCACCCCCGACCGCGGTGCGGGGAGAGGCCTGGGGGTGGGGTCCCCCCGCAGGGGACAGCCAGGCCGCTGGGCGCGGCGTCTGCAAAGCCACCAACAAGATAGAACCGGGCCGGAAAGAATGGAGAGTTGCAGCGAACCCCCATCTGTGCTATAATGGAATGCGGAGGGAGCATCTTGACGCTGGAAAGGGCCTCCTGCAAGGGCCGGCGTCAAGGGGGCTTTTCCCAACGAGGGAAGCCCCGGGAAGGATCAGCGCCTCACGGAAAGGGGGGATGTGGAACGACGGACGTGTAGTGCAGCGCATTTGGCTTTGCCCCATCGCACCTTCGCGGATGCCCAGTTCACAACCTGAAGTTTCAAAATTCTCGGTCTCAAGGAGGAGACGAAATGAAGCGAACCCTCTGGATCCTGCTTTCGGCGCTTGTGGTCGCCAGTCTCATCGGCGGGTGCGCGCCGAAGGCCACGCCGACACCTGTCCCACCGACCCCCGCACCGCCCACACCCAAGCCTGAGCAGCCCACTCCTGTGCCGCCCACTCCCACCCCGAAGCCTCCAGAGAAGATCTCCCTCGTCCTGTGGACGAAGGAGGGCGAGGCGGATCAGGCCCTGCAGTTCGTGAAGAGCCTTGCCGATGCCTACACCGCGGCCCATCCCAACGTGACCTTTGAGGTCGTCAACAAGGACGTGGAGACCCTGCGCGAGGACTTTCAGACCGCGAGCCTGGCTGGGGCTCCACCGGACCTCCTGTGGACGGTCAACGACCATGCCGGCCCCTTCGTCGCCGCGGACATCATCCAGCCGGTGGACGGCCTCTTTGACCTGAGCAAGTACGTGGATTCGGCCCTGGCCGCGGTCCAACTGGAAGGGAAGACCTGGGGCGTGCCCATCGCCAACGGCAACCACCTGATGCTCCTGTACAACAAGGACCTCATCGCCGAACCGCCCAAGGACACCGATGAACTGTTCGCCAAGGGCAAGGAACTGACCAAGGGCGAGATGTACGCCCTCGTCTGGAACCAGACCGAGCCCTTCTGGCTGGTCCCCTGGCTGGGTGGCTTCGGGGGCAAGGTGTTCGCCGACGACGGCGTGACGCCCACTCTGAACACGCCCGAGATGGTGGCCACGCTGAAGTTCCTCCATGAGATGAAGTTCACCCACAAGATCATCCCGCCGGAGAGCGACTACAATGGCGCCGACACCCTCTTCAAGGAAGGCAAGGCGGCCATGATCATCAACGGCGACTGGTCGCTGGGGGCCTACAAGGAGGTCCTGGGGGATAAACTCGGCGTGGCGCGCATCCCCAAGGTGACGGCCACGGGCGAGTGGCCCAAGCCCTACACCAGCGGTGTCTTCTTCATGCTGCCCAAGGGCCTCTCCGGGGCCAAACTGGAGGCGGTCAAGGACTTCATCGCCTTCGTGACCAGCAAGGAGAACCAGCTGGAGATGGTGCGGAAACTGTCCCGCCTCCCAGCCCTGAAGGAGGCCCTGGATGACCCCCTCATCACCCAGGACCCCATCCTCAAGGGTTCGGCAGACCAGATGGTGGTCGGCACGCCCATGCCCACCGTGGTGGAGATGCGCTGCAACTGGGACGCCATGAAGCCGGAGATGCAGGCCGTCCTGGCCAACAGCAAGACGC
>JBMFPD010000187.1:0-6529 GCA_049969295.1 Anaerolineae bacterium
GGGCAGGACCCTGAGGCAGCCATCCAGGCCTACCTGAACTCCTGCACCTACGGGGACCCGGGCTCCAATGGCTGCTACCGGGCAGGAAAGACGGCCGAACGCCTGGGAGACTACGCCCGTGCCGCCCAGTACTACCGCCTCTCCCGCAACGAGGGCATCCGGCAACTGGCGACGGAGATGGAAAAGAAGGTCCAGAGGCCGGGGAGTGGGCCGTGACGCCTGGTAGCCGCTACCCCTTCGTCACCGTCATCATGCCCGTCCGCAACGAGGCGGCGTACATCGCGCGCAGCCTGGGGGCGGTGTTGGCCCAGGACTACCCACCCGACCGCATGGAGGTCCTCGTCGTGGATGGGATGTCCGAGGATGGCACCAGGGAGATCGTACGCAGCATCATTGACCATGGACGACGGGGCACTGACCGCAATCCGCCGTCCGTCGTCCACGGTCGGCCGTCTGTCTTTCTGCTGGACAACCTCGCCCTCATCGTGCCCACGGCCCTCAACCTCGGCCTGCGCCATGCCCGGGGCGAGGTCATCGTCCGCGTGGACGGCCACTGCGAGATCGCCTCGAACTACGTGCGCCGCTGCGTGGAGGTGCTCCAAGAGACGGGTGCGGACAATGTGGGCGGCATATGGGTCACGGTTGGGGAGACCCTCATAGCCCGTGCCATTGCCCTAGCGCAGAGTTCCCGGTTTGGTGTGGGAGGAGCTGCTTTCCGGGTCGGGTGTAGCAGGCCAGGATTTGTGGATACCGTTCCTTTCGGCGCCTACCGTCGGGAAGTCTTCCAGCGCATCGGCGGTTTTGACGAGGAACTGGTGCGCAACCAGGATGACGAGTTCAACTTCCGCCTCACGCAGGCCGGGGGGAAAATCTGGCTGGACCCTTCCATCCGTTCGGTGTACTACAGTCGGGCGAGCCTCCGGGGCCTCTGGCGGCAGTACTTTCAGTACGGTCTCTACAAGGTGCGGGTGATGCAGAAGCGAAGGGGCATCCCTTCGTGGCGGCACCTGGTGCCAGGGGCCTTCGTCGCAGGGCTCCTGGGGAGCGGGCTTCTGGCTCTTGTCACTCGCCAGCCCCTGTGGGCTTTGAGCGTGGCCGGCCCCTACGTGGTGGCCAACGGGGTGGCCAGCCTCTGGGCGGCGCGTCGTGACCCCCGGGCGCTCGCCTTTCTCCCTTTGGCCTTTGCCACCCTGCACCTGGCCTACGGCCTGGGGTTCCTGTGGGGCCTGTGGCGCTGGCGGGCGCATCACAAGGAGTTGATCGCGGGACGGAGTTCTGCGCAGGAGGCTCCCCATGCGTGACACATTCCTCCCCTTCTCCCCGCCCTGCCTGGGCGAGGAAGAAATTGCCGAGGTCGTGGACACCCTCCGCTCGGATTGGATCACCACAGGGCCCAAGGTGAAGCGCTTTGAGGAGGCATTTGCCGCCTTCGTCGGCGCGCCAGCGGCCCTGGCCCTCAGTTCCGGGACGGACGCCATGCTCGTCGCCCTCGCTGCCCTGGGTGTGGGCCCTGGCGACGCCGTCATCACCACCCCCATGACCTTCTGCTCCACCGTCCACGTGATAGAGCACCTGGGCGCCACCCCCATCCTCGTGGATGTGGAGCCCGACACCCTCAACCTGGACCCGCGCAAGGTGGAGGAGGCCCTCTCGCAATGGGAGGACCGACCGCGGATCGCGGACCGCGGACTGGGGCAAGCAGCGGTCGGCGGTCAGCCGTCAGCCGTCGGCGGTCGGATCAAGGTCCTCCTCCCCGTCCACCTCTACGGCCACCCGTGCGACATGGACGCCCTGCGCGAGGTCGCCCGGGCCCACGACCTGGCCATCGTGGAGGACGCCGCCCACGCCCTGCCCGCCAAGTACAAAGGCCGCACCATCGGCTCGCTGCCGACCGCAGACGATGGACCGCAGACCGCCGTCGGTGGTCCGCCGTCCGCGGTCTGTTTTTCTTTCTACGCCACCAAGAACTTGACCACCGCCGAAGGGGGGATGCTCACCGGCCCGGTGGACCTGGTGGAGGAGGCCCGCATCTGGAGCCTGCACGGCATGAGCCGGGACGCCTGGAAGCGCTACTCCGCCGAGGGGTCTTGGTACTACGAGGTGGTCCGTCCCGGCTTCAAGTGCAACATGACGGACATCCAGGCGGCCATCGGCCTGCACCAGTTGGCCAAACTCCCCCGCTTCCAGGCGCGGCGGCGGGAGATCGTCCAGCGGTACAACGAAGCCTTCTCCCAGTTAGAGGAACTCCAGGTTCCCATTGAGCGGCCGGAAGTGGAGCACGCCTGGCACCTCTACGTCCTCCGCCTGAACCTGGAGCGCTTTCAGCCGTCAGCGGTCGGCGGTCAGCCGTCCGCGGTCCGCAACCGCTTCATTGAAGAACTCCGCGCCCGCAACATCGGCACCAGCGTGCATTTCATCCCCGTGCACCTGCACCCTTACTACCGGGACAGGTACGGCTACCGGCCCGAGGACTTCCCCGTGGCCTACCGGGAGTACCAGCGCATCGTCTCCCTGCCTCTGTACCCCCGCATGACCGACCAGGACGTGCAGGACGTGATAGACGCCGTCGTTGAGATTGTGAAGCGATATCGGAGGTAGGAGGCCGGAGGGCGGAGGACGGGGAAGGGAGAGAATAGAGTGCAGTGTGAGGAGTGGATGTTTGATGATCAAGTGAGCGCCATGCTCTGGACACTCATGACCAGGTGGGAGACCTTCTCGTGAGCCATCGTCCGTTCTCCGTCTTCGGTTCTCCGTCTTACGCATTGAAGCGTGTCTTTGACGTGGTCGTGTCGGCGTTAGTCGTGATCATCGCCCTGCCCCTGTGGGCGGCCGTGGCCGTGGCCATCAAACTGGACTCCTCGGGCCCGGTCTTCCACCGGGCGCGGCGCATCGGCAAGGACGGCCGGCCCTTCACCCTGTACAAGTTCCGCACCATGGTGGAGGGGGCCGATGCCCAGGGCCCTCGCATCACCCGGCGCGATGACCCGCGCATCACCCGGGTGGGGCGCTTCCTGCGCCGCATGAAGATAGATGAAATGCCCCAACTCCTGAACGTCCTCAAGGGGGAGATGAGCATCGTCGGCCCTCGCCCCGAGGACCCGCGCTACGTGGCGCATTACACGCCAGAGCAGCGGCGAGTCTTCGCCGTGCGCCCGGGCATGGCCAGCCCCGCCTTCATCAAGTACCGCCACGAGGAAGAACTCCTCGCCGCCCTGGGCGGGGACCTGGAGGAGGCCTACCTTCAGCACATCCTCCCGGACAAACTGCAGATGGACCTGGACTACATCGCCCGCCAATCCTTTGGGTACGATCTGGCTATCCTGGCCCAGGCGGCCCTTTCCCTCTTCACCCGGCCGGACGGCCGGCTGCCCCGCGATCTCGTTTCTACAGAGCGGACGTGGGATGAGGATGCACAGAGCACAACTTTATGAATGGAGTTAACTCCAGAAGCTCCTGGCTGCGGCGCGCCCTGCGGTGGGCGCGCCGGACCGTCCCCTTGGCGAGCTTGGACGCCCTCGTCGTCCTCGCCAGCCTCCTCCTCGCCTGGTCGGCCCGGGCGGCCACGACGGACCTTGACGTTTGGCCAGCCCTCCCCTTCGGGGCCATCGCCATAGGGGTTGCCTGGGCTATCAACTACGCCTTCGGCCTCTACCACCGCCTCTGGAAGTACGCCGCGGCCGGCGAGATCGTCACCATCGGTGCCGCGGTGGCCGTGGGCACCCTGCTCCTCCTCGCCGCTGACCTCTTCTGGCCCGGCACCCGGCCTGTCCCCCTGAGCGTGGTCCTCATGGAGGGGCTTTTCGCCTTCGTGGGCTTCGTCAGCGTGCGCTACCGGGGCCGCGTCTGGTCAGGGCTCCGCTGGCGCTGGCGGGCCCTGCGGGGCGGGTTCCCCCAGGCGCGCACCCGGGTCCTCATCGTCGGCGCAGGGGAAGCCGGGCAGCTCCTGGCCTGGCGCTTCCTCAACCACAAGGGAGGCGAACACTACCAGGTGGTGGGCTTCGTGGACGACGACCCAGGGAAGCAGGGGATGCGGGTCCACGGCATCCCCGTCCTGGGCGACCGCCATGCCATCCCCGACCTGGTGGCCCGGCACCAGGTCGCCCTGGTCATCCTTGCCATCTACAACATCTCCGGCGAGGACTTCCGGGCCATCCTGGAGATCTGCCAGGAGACGCCGGCGGCCATCAAGGTCCTGCCCAGCGTCTTTGACTTCCTCAGTGGCAAGAATGGGGTGGGGCCTCTGCGGGATGTGCAGGCCGAGGACCTCCTGGGCCGCCAACCGGTGGAGGTGGACCTGGCCGCCTGCCGCTCCCTCCTGGAGGGCAAGCGGGTCCTGGTGACCGGGGCCGCTGGCTCCATCGGCTCGGAACTGTGTCGCCAGATCGTCGCCTTCGCCCCCGAGCGCCTGGTCATGGTGGACAACAACGAGTCCGGGCTCTACGATTTGGATAGTGAATTGCAGATGGCCGACGGCCGACGGCTGATGGAGGATGGCGAATCGGGCAACCCGCAATCCGCAATTCGCAATCCGAAATGGATTCCCGTCGTCGCCGACGTGACCCACCGGGGCAAGATGAAGGCGGTCTTCGCCGAGCACCGGCCACAGGTGGTCTTCCACGCCGCGGCGTACAAACATGTCCCTCTCATGGAGGCGCACCCGGACGAGGCCGTGCGGGTCAACGTCCTGGGGACGTGGGTCGTGGCGGACCTGGCCCGCCAGTACGGGAGCGGGCGGTTCGTCCTCATCTCCACCGACAAGGCGGTCAATCCCTCCTGCGTGATGGGCGCGACCAAGCGCCTGTGCGAGATGCTCGTCACGACGGCAGACCACGGCCCGTTGGCCGCGGCCGCCAGCGGTCAGCGGTCGGCGGTCAGCGGTCAGAGAACTCTCTTCACCGCCGTGCGCTTCGGGAACGTCCTGGGCTCCCGGGGGAGCGTGGTCCCCACCTTTGAGCGGCAGATCCAGCAGGGCGGTCCCGTCACGGTGACCCACCGGGAGATGACCCGCTACTTCATGACCGTGCAGGAGGCGGTGAGCCTCATCATCCAGGCGGCGACCTTCACCGAGGGGGGCGACCTCTTCCTGCTGGATATGGGCCGGCCGGTCCGCATTGACGACCTGGCGCGGAAACTGATCCGCCTGCGCGGCCTGCGGCCGGAGGTGGACATCCCCATCGTCTACACGGGGGTGCGCCCGGGCGAGAAACTGCACGAGGAACTCTGGTCGGCGGGCGAAGACCTCCTGCCCACCCCTCACTCCCGCATCTACCGGGTGCGCCAGGAGCATCCCCCGGCGGCCCCTAACCTGGAGGCGCAGGTGCGCGACCTGGTGGCCCTGGCTCAGGCGCAGCGGCAGGAAGAGGTAGTGGCCCGCCTTTGGGAGGTGGTGGGAAACGCCTACCAGGGCGCGCCTTCGCACGGCGCGTCCTTCCCGCCAGCGCTCGGCGAGAGCCCTAGCCCGCGCCCGGGGGAGGCACGAGCCTGATGGATGCCCAGAGGCTTCGGAGGGCATGGGCCAGCCCTGTGGGCCGCTGGCTCCCCGTCCTCCTCTGGATGGCCGGCATCTTCTACTTCTCCTCCCGCCCCGACCCGCTGGCCTTCGTGGGCCGGCCCTCGGCCGACCGCGATGCCCTTGGCCGCGCCGCCCACGTGCTAGAGTACGCGGGGCTGGCCTTCTGGCTCCAACGAGCCCTGGCCCGGGAGGAGCAGGGGGCCAAAGCGTACCGTTGGGCCGGGCTCCTCTCGGTGGCCTATGCGGTCTCCGACGAGGCCCACCAGATGTGGGTGCCAGGGCGGGAGGCTTCCCTGGGCGACGTGGCCCTGGATGCCCTCGGCACCGCGGCCGCCCTCGCCCTCCTGTGGATGTGGGAGAAGCGGTCGGCGGTCAGCCAGAAGCGGTCCCCTTGCCCTTGAGCGTGGACAGGTAGGTCCTGATGGCCTCTATGACAGCGTCCATCTCGTCCTCAATCTGCCCGCGCATGGGGAAGGTTCTAACCGCAAGTGTCCCTCTGGTTCCCGACGGTGGAGTGGTGAGGGTAGGTGCTCAGGGCTTCTGTCTCTGGAACTCCCTCGTGTGGGTAGTCGTCCCAGCCGAAGACGCGTTTATCGCCACCGTAAGGAAGGGTGAGGTCAGTCACCGCGTAGGAATAACTGCGGCTCATGGGGTCATAGTGTATATCCAGAAACCGCACCTCGTCCAACGAGGCCTGGACCTTGGCCCCTATGAGCGTCACTTCCACGGACAGGCCGCTTTCCACCAGTTTGCCGATGATCGGCTTGTACCAGGCGGTCATAGCGTTTCAAGGATGTGCAGGAGTTCGGTCCATTCGTGTTCAATGGCCCGCCACTCCAGGAGGTCCGTATAAAGGGTATGGTCATCCAGAGGGACAACCGCTCTGAAGAGCGTTGTGGTTCCATCTTCTGTTGGTGGGTTGGGGACGCGGGAAGACCGACCTCTCCCATCCCCCGACCTTCCGCATCGGGGAAGGAAGGGGGTGCCGCCGAAGGCGGCGGGGGTAGGGTGAGGTTC
>JBMFPD010000188.1:0-6510 GCA_049969295.1 Anaerolineae bacterium
CTTCGTGGAGGCGTTCATCAAACACCGATGACTGACACCGTGTTCCCGTCTGTCCCACCGCTCCCCATGAGGCGCGCGGTGGCTGCTCCCCCCTGGCCTCTGGGAGGGCAAGGATGTCCCTGATCTCCCGCATCCTGGTGGCCTGGGCCTGGGTGGCGGCCACGGCGATCCTCTTCTGCCTGTACATGATCGCCCGTTTCTTCCAGCAGAAGGCGGGGCAACGTTCCTACTACCAGGCGTTCCTCGTCCCCCTGGTCCTGTACCTCTTCGTCTCTTTCCAATGCCTGCAGCCAGGCTCCGACTTCGCAGTGGACGAGACGGCCAACGCCCTTCTCTTCGCGGCCGGGTCAGGCACCCTGGCCCTCGGCAGTTACCTCTTCAACCTCATGACCGGAGGGCGGAGATGACCCTCGTCCTGGCCCTGGCTGGTTGCGTGGGGGAGGCTGCCCTCATCTACGCCCTCATCATCCTGGCCCGCCTGAGCCAGAAACTGGGCGCTGTGACCAAGATGCCCCCTTACTACCGGGGGTTCTACCTTTCGGTGGCGCTGCTGTGCGTGTCCCTCGCCTCCCGCGTGGTACACCTGAGCGCCGTCCTCACCGAGGCCGGCCAGAACGTCCCCCTCCTGGCCCAGGAGGGGTTCGCCCTCGCCACCCACCACCTGCCCATGGCCCTGGGGATGCTGGTCTCCGTCCTCGTGGCCGGCAGGTACTGGGGGTGGCTGCTGAAGGAGTGAAGGACCTCTCCCCATGAGGTGAGGTCCCACTGCCCAGGAGAGTACTGCTCACAGACGCGCAGGAGTGAAAGAAGCATGCCCATTACCTCGTTTGCCCAACTGATGGAAGAGGCCAAGAAGATCGGCCCCAAGAGCGTCGCCATCGCCGCGGCCCACGAAGCGGAGGTCCTCCTGGCCGCCAGCGATGCCGAGCAGCAAGGGATCGCCGAATGCATCCTGATCGGGGACCGCCCCTCCATCGTGCAGATCGCCGGGGAGAACGGCGTGGACATCAGCCGCATGATGATCCTCCACGAGCCAGACCCCAGGCTCGCTGCCCGCAAGGCCATGGAACTGGTGAGCCTGGGCCACGCCCAACTGGCCATGAAGGGCAAGGTGGAGACCGGCGACTTCCTCAGAGCAGCCCTGGACAAAGAAGTGGGCCTGCGCATGGGGCGGCTCTTGACCCATGTGGCCATCTTTGAGATCCCTGGCTTTGACCGCCTGATCTTCGTCAGCGATGCTGGCGTGGTGGTGGCCCCCACCATTGAGCAGAAGGTGGAGATCGTGCGCAACGCCATTGAGGTCGCCCAGGCCCTGGGCATTGAGCAACCGAAGGTCGCCATCCTCGCCGCCACGGAGATGGTCAACCCCAAGATCCCGAACACCCTGGACGCGGCCAACCTCTCCAAGATGGCCGAGCGCGGCCAGATCAAGGGGGGCATCGTGGATGGCCCCCTGGCCCTGGACAACGCCATCTCCGCCGAGTCAGCGGAGATCAAGGGGATCAAGAGCCCGGTGGCCGGCCATGCCGACATCCTCATCCTGCCCGACATTGAGGCCGGCAACGTCCTGGCCAAGGCCATCACCTACTTCGCCCGCGGCCGCATGGCTGGCGTGGTCGTGGGGGCCCGCTGCCCCCTCATCGTCGCCTCTCGCTCCGACCCCCACGAGACGAAACTGGTATCCATGGCCCTGGGCGTGCTCCTCGCCTAGGGGAGCAAGCCCAGGGCCCTCTTCCCGAGGGGTCGTCCACGATGGCCGCGAAGCCTGCCCCCAGGCTCCTCCAGACCCTGCAGGCCCTCCCCAAGGTGGACCTCCACCGCCACCTGGAGGGGTCGTTGCGCCTGTCCACCCTGGCTGAGGTGGCGCGGGAGCACGGCCTGGACCTCCCCTCCTACGACGTGGAAGCCCTGCGCCCCTACGTCCAGATGACCAAGGACGAGGTGCCCGACTTCCACACGTTCCTGCGCAAGTTCAACCTCCTGCGGCACTTCTACTCCACGCGGGAGGCCATTGAGCGGGTGGCGTACGAGGCCGTCGCCGACGCAGCGCGGGACAACGTCCGCTACCTGGAACTGCGCTTCAGCCCCGTCGCCCTCTCCGACCGGCAGGGCTTCCCCATGGCCGACGTCACGGAGTGGGTGCTCGGCGCAGCGCGGGCGGCGGCAGAGGCGCACCGCATCCAGGTCCGCCTGATCACCACCGTCACCCGCGATGTCCCCCCGGAGGCGGCCCAGGAGGTGGTCCGCCTGGCAGCCCGCTATCAGAGGGAAGGGATCGTGGGGGTGGACCTGGCCGGCGATGAGGTCAATTACCCGCGTCCACCCCTGGAGCGGACCTTCCGCTGGGCCAAGGAGCAGGGGCTGCGCATCACCGTCCACGCGGGCGAGGCCACTGGACCAGAATCCATCCGGGAAGCCCTCGTCAACCTGGAGGCCGACCGCATCGGGCACGGCGTCCGCGCTGTGGAAGACCCGGCCGTGGTGGAGATGCTCCGGGAGCGGCAGGTCCCGCTGGAGATGTGCCCCACCAGCAACCTGCACACCGGCGTGGTCAAGGCCATCGGGACCCATCCCAGCCGCCTGTACTACCAGCGGGGCATCCCCGTGACCATCAACACCGATGACCCCAGCATCTCCAACATCACCCTGACCGACGAATACCTGGTGGCGGTGGAGGGCATCGGCTTCACCCTGCGCGAACTCAAGGACCTCATCCTGAATGCGGCGCGCGCCGCCTTCCTGCCGCCAGAGGAAAAGGAGCACCTGTGGCAGACCTTGCAAGCGGAACTAGCCGCCTTTCCCGCGTGACCGCGGTGTGCGGCCGGTTCGGGAGCGGCAAGACGGAGATCGCCATCAACTACGCGCTGGCCCTGGCCCGGGAGGCGCGTCCCTACCTCGTGGACCTGGATGTCGTCACCCCCTACTTCCGCACCCGGGACAAGGCCCAGGCCCTTGCGCTGCAGGGCGTCACGGTCATCGCCCCGGCCCTGGTCGCGGCCAACCTGGATACGCCGGGCATCACCCCCGAGATCCTGGGGGCCATCCAGCAGACGGCCGAGCCGGTGGTCCTGGACGTGGGCGGCGACAAGCAAGGCGCTCGCGCCTTGGGACAGTACAGCCCTTACCTGCGCGCCCGGGGGTGCGAAGTGTGGTTCGTGGTGAACCCGTTCCGCCCCTTCACCCAGGACCTCGCGGGCATCCGCCAGTCCATCGCCGAGATTGAGGCCGGTTCCCGCCTCTCCGTAAGCGCCCTGGTCAGCAACCCCAACCTGATGGGCGAGACGGACGCCGACCTCGTCCTCCGCGGGCACCGGGTAGTGGAGGAAGCCTCCGCAGCCCTGGGCCTTCCCATCGCCCTCCTCGCCGTGGAGCGCTCCCTGCTCCCCAGGTTCCCCGATGGACAGCTCCCCAGGGAGGTGCTGCCCCTGACCCTGCACCTGCGCCCACCCTGGCTGGAGGATCCGTCCATCCCCTTCGTCCGCACCCCGCCGGGCGCAGGCCCATGACCTTGCGCCGGCGCTTCAAAGGAGAGCGTGCATGAGGATCCGCACCTTTGCCGAACTGATGGAAGTCGCCCGCCAGAAAGAGGCCCCACGCGTGGCCGTGGCTGTGGCCGACCAGGTCCAGACCCTCACCGCTGTGTGCCGGGCACGGGAGATGGACCTGGCCTACCCCATCCTGGTGGGGGACGAAGAGGCCATCCGGCGCATCGCGGCCCAGGAGGGTCTCTCGCTGGATGGGCTGGAGATCGTCCACCAGCCCCAGCCGCGGCTCGCCGCCCAGCAGGCGGTGCGCCTGGTCACCGACGGGACGGCCGACCTCATCATGAACGGCCGTGCCCAGCCTGGCGACCTCCTCCGGGCCGCCCTGGCCCGGGAAAGCGGCCTGCGCATGGGCCGGCTCCTCACCGACGTGAGCGTCTTTGAGATCCCCGGCTTTGACCGCCTCATCTTCGTCAGCGACATCGGGGTGATCATCTCCCCCACCCTGGAGCAGAAGGTGGGCATCGTCCAGAACGCCATAGACGTGGCGCGTTCCCTGGGGGTGGAGCGGCCGCGCGTGGCCCTCCTCTCGGCCACGGAGATGGTCAACCCCAAGATCCCCACCAGCCTGGACGCAAGCAATCTCTCCAAGATGGCCGAGCGCGGCCAGATCAAGGGGGGCATCGTGGATGGCCCCCTGGCCTTGGACAACGCCATCTCGCCGCAGTCCGCTGCCATCAAGGGCATCCAAAGCCCGGTGGCAGGCCAGGCCGACATCCTCATCGCCCCGGACATTGAGACCGGCAACCTGCTGGCAAAGGCCATCACCTACTTCGCCGGCGGCAAGATGGCCAGCGTGGTGGTCGGGGCGCGCTGCCCCCTGGTGATGCCTTCGCGCGCCGACCCGCCCGAAAGCAAACTCATCTCCCTGGCCCTGGCGATCGTCATCCGCGGGGCCTAGGGACACCCACCCGCCTCAAGGGAGAGGCGAGGATCACGATTCCAATGGAGGTTCTGGATATGGCCAGAATTGAGATTGACGAGGACCGCTGCAAGGGGTGTGCCCTTTGCACCACTGTGTGCCCCAAAGACCTGGTGCACATGGCCGACCGCTTTAACGCCAAGGGGTACCAGCCTTCGGAGTTCGTGGACCCCGAGGGCGAGTGCATCGGCTGCGCCTTCTGCGCCATGATGTGCCCCGACGTCTGCATCGTGGTCTACCGCTAGCGTGGACGCAGAGGTCCCGAAGGCAAGGAGGAATGCCATGGCAGGAACCCGTGTGCTCATGAAAGGCAACGAAGCCATCGCCGAGGCCGCTGTCCGCGCTGGCTGCGATGCCTACTTCGGCTACCCCATCACACCCCAGTCGGAGGTGCTGGAGTACATGTCCCGCCGCATGGTGGAACTGGGGCGCGTCTTCGTCCAGGCCGAAAGCGAACTGGCGGCCATCAACATGGTCTACGGCGCGGCCTGCGCCGGCGCCCGCGTCATGACCACCACCTCCAGCCCCGGCTTCAGCCTGATGCAGGAAGGCATCTCCTACATCGCCGCCTCGCTTGTCCCCTGCGTGGTGGTCAACGTCATGCGCGGCGGCCCCGGCCTGGGCAACATCCAGCCCTCCCAGGCTGACTACTTCCAGATGACCAAGGGGGGCGGCCACGGCGATTACAGCCCCATCGTCCTGGCCCCCTCCACCGTCCAGGAGACGGTGGACCTGGTCATGGAAGCCTTTGACCTGGCCGACAAGTACCGCCAGCCCGTCCTGGTCATCGCCGACGGGCTGATCGGGCAGATCATGGAGCCGGTGACCCTCCCGGAGATGCGGGAGCCCCAGCGCCCGCCCCGCCCCTGGGCCCTCACCGGGGCCAAAGGGCGCCCCAAGAACATCATCACCTCCCTCTTCCTCAACGCGCCCGAACTGGAGTCCCTCAACCACCGCCTCCAGGCCATCTACCGGGAGATCCGCGAGAAGGAGCGCCGGTGGACGACATTCATGATGGAAGGGGCAGAGTACGCGGTGGTGGCCTACGGCACCTCCGGCCGCATCTGCGAGACGGCCGTCCGGTGGGCCCGGGCACAGGGCATCCCGGTGGGCCTCTTCCGGCCCATCACTGTCTTCCCCTTCCCGTACGCGGAACTGGCAGAGGCTTGCCGGGGCGTGCGCAAGGTGCTGGTGGTGGAGATGAGCGCCGGGCAGATGCTGGAGGACGTGCGCCTGGCCCTCAAGGATGGGCTGCCCATCTCCTTCTTCGGCAAACTGGGGGGGATCGTCCCGCTGCCTGAGGAAGTGTACGACGCCATCCGCGTCCTGGCAGCGTGAAAGGGGGGAAAGCGACATGGCCGAGAAACGCGCGGAAAAGGTGGTCTTCTCCCGGCCCAGGGCCCTGAGCAACGTGGTCACCCACTACTGCCCCGGGTGCATCCACGGCATCGTCCACCGGCTCATCGCCGAGGCCATAGATGAACTGGGCATCCAGGACCGCACCATCGGCATCGCGCCAGTAGGGTGTTCTGTCCTGGCCTATTACTACTTTGACGTGGACTTCGCCGAGGCGGCCCACGGCCGCGCCCCGGCCATGGCCACCGGCCTCAAGCGGGTCCAGCCGGACAAGGTGGTCTTCACCTATCAGGGCGACGGGGACCTGGCCGCCATCGGCACCAACGAACTCATCCACGCCGCCACCCGTGGCGAACTGATCACCACCTTCTTCATCAACAATGCCATCTACGGGATGACCGGCGGCCAGATGGCCCCGACCACCCTGCCGGGCCAGGTGACCACGTCCACCCCCTTCGGCCGGGACGTGAAACTGGCCGGCTACCCGGTGCGGGTGTGCGAACTGGTCTCCACCCTCAGCGGTGCAGCCTATGTGGTGCGGCGCACAGCCATCAACCCCAGGGAAATCCGCAGCCTGAAGCGGGCCATCCTCACCGCCTTCAAGGTGCAGATGGCCGGCCTGGGCTACTCCCTGGTGGAGGTGGTCTCCAACTGCCCCACCAACTGGGGCATGACGCCGGTGGAGTCCCT
>JBMFPD010000189.1:0-6505 GCA_049969295.1 Anaerolineae bacterium
CGGCCCTTCCACCTCTTTGAGCCCGCGGGACCCGTGCGGCACGACAAGGAGCAGGCCTGCTTCGCCAACTACATCCGCGGCACAGTGCGGGACGCGCAAGGCAACCCCCTGGAGGGGGTGCGCATCTATGCCTACGATCAGTGGGGGAACGAAGCCTTCGCCACGTCCAAAGGAGGGGCGGACCTGGGGCAGTGGGACATCGTCATCGGCGGCACGCCGGACGTGTGGTACGTGGTGGTGGTGGACAACGCCGGCAACGCCCTGAGCCCCGTCGTGGAGGTCCCCCACCACCAGGAAGGCCCGGACAAAGAAGCGTGCTGGCACTGGCTGGACTGGCAACGGACCCGGTAGCGATGAGGGCGGCGCACGCTCTGGCACGCCGCCCCCACGAGGTCGCCATCACCGGGGCGCGTACTTGCAGGTCCGGCCCTGCTGCTCGTTCAGATAGATGCAGAGCCGGACGTACGACTCCCGCAGGAAGAGGTCTGGGTACCCCGGCCCGATGATGGACCAGTAGAACTGCTCGTCGTTCTCCGTCCAGTTGACGTCGGGGAGGTAGATGACCGTCATCAGGCCCACCCAGGGCCGCCAGTGCTCCGCCGCGTACTGGTAGGCCCGCACCAGGTAGTCGGCCTTGACGCTCTCCGAGATGCCCGCCCCGGCCCCGTGCCAGTAGTAAGGGCTGTCGGGCCGGTTGTCGGTGGTCCAGCCGAACTCCAGGATGACGATGCGCTTGTCCCGGTCGCCGTAGCGCACCATCAGGTCCCGCACGTCCTCCACATGGCGGAAGGCGAAGAACCGGTAGCCGCCGTAGCGCTCCTTGTTGGCGGCCGCCTCCCCTGGGTCCAGTTCCGGGGGAGCGGCGTAGCCCGCGGCGTGCACCCCCAGCATGTCAAAGTAGCCGTCGCTCCGCCCGCCCATGGCCTCGTAGAGGCGCTCATAGAAGGCCATATCGGGCATGGCGATCTCGCTATCTGTGCCTGTGGGAGCCATTCCCGCCGTGACGACGATGGCGTTGGGGTCCTGGGCTTTGATGGCGGCATAGGCCAGTTTGAGCATCCGGGCATAACCCGCTGGGTCGGGCCGCTTGCCCCCCCACTCCCGCGCCAGGTTGGGCTCGTTCCACACCTGGTAGGCATGGATGCGCCCCCGGTACCGCGCTGCCAGCGCGGAGAGGAAATCGGCGAAGTCCTGGGCGTTGTCCGGGGGGTTGCCCGCCCAGAAGGGGCGGTCCGGGTCCTGGCTGACCCGCACGATCAGTCTCAGGCCATGCTCCTCCACTTGCTGCACGATGCGGTCGGTGCGGGACCAGTCGTAGTGCCCCTTGCCAGCCCCCTCAATGTCCTGCCAGGAGAAGAGCTGTTTGACCCAGCGGAAGCCCCCCTCCTTGGCCAGTTTCAGATCGCGGTCGGCCACCTCCTCCCGCCACCAGAGGAAAACCTGCACCCCATAGTCCGGCGAGCGCATGCGCACCGGTCCTTCCCGGGCAGGGGTTGCCGTTGGAGTGGACGGCGGAGTGGCCGGGGCCAGGGTGAAGGTGGCCGTGGGGACCGGCGCCCCTGGGGTGGGCGAAGGCAGGTCCGTGGGCGTGGGCAGGACGGGTGCAGGGGTGGACAGATCAGAGGTCGGCGTGGCCCTGGTGAAGGGCGCAAGGGTCTCCGTGGGAGGCCTGGGGGTCTTGGTGGGCGTGGGGGTGGGCATCTGCCCTCCGCCACACCCGGCCAGGGAAAGGGCCGTCAGCAAGGCCACAAGGGCCAGAACGGCAGAGAGGCTCCAGAAGGCCTGTCGGTAGGGTCCGTTGCGGCTCTGCGACATATCCACCTCAACGCGGTCCATGATGTGAGGGGGAGTGTACCACAAAAGGCCCGAGGCCCCAAGTCCCAGGGGCCTCGCGGAGCCTGGGCCTACCTCGGGCGGTAGAGCCAGGTGTTCCCCACCACCTTGAAAGCGCTGTAGTGCAGATCTATTGCGCGGAGCATGGCCGGCGTCCAGCGGCGCTTCTGGAGGACAGGGGTGGCGTTCATCAGGATGAGGGAGATCTCCTGATGCTCCAGGGACTGGATGAAGGGGGTCGGGTCCCACACGCCCGCGTCGGCCAACTGCTTGGTCTCAAAGGGCTGGTGGTAGAGGGAGCGGCCGGCCAGAACCAGGAGGCCCATGTGGTCGTCGGCGAGGACCGGCCCTTCCGTCGTCCGAATGACCTCCAGGAGCTCTTCGGCCTGGGACACCTGGCGGGTCCCAGCCAGGATGTACGGCGCGTAACTCCACGGCGGGCGCATCAGGAGCACCGTCTGCCCCACGAGGAGCACCGTCAGACAGGCCGAGGCCCCCCTCCAGAGGGCACGGGTGGCTGGCCTCGCCGCCTCGCTGCGGAGACGGCGCACCGAGGCCAGGGCCACGCCAGCCACAAGGGCCAGGGCCGCAGAGAGTTCCAGGAGGTAGTTGACGTTGGAACCGATCTTGCCGATGGTGAGGGCCGTGGCCAGGCCGCCCAGCGTGTAGGGGGCCACCAGCCACCAGGAAGGAGGGCGGAACCCAGCCCCCACCAGGCCGAAGAGCGCGCCCAGGGCCAGGAGCACGGGCAGGGTGGCCGCCACCCGCCGGACGAAGAGGAGGAGCGTCTCCACCTGGAAAGCGTTCACGTTGGCCACCACGAGGTGGAAGAAAAAGCCGCCACCCGTGAGGAGGTTCAGGAGGCCGAAGAGGGCCAGACCCCCGCCCCCCACCAGCCCGGCCAGGGCCAGGGCACGCCGTCTGAGGCCCTGCCCCCAGAACCAGGCGAAGGCTGCCAGGGGCGCGGCGAGGCCATAGGACTGCCGGGTGTAGACCGCGGCGAGGAGGAGCAATCCCGTGCCCACCACGCTCCAGCGGGCCCGGGGCCAGCGGACGGTGAGGGCCAGAGCGCTCAGGCTCAGGCCCAGGGCAAGGCTGTCCACCCGGCAAAGGGGGGCCCAGGTGAGGACATAGGGGATGGCCAGGAGCGTGCACCCCGCCGTCACGGAGGCGAGGCGGTCACGGGTGAGGGTGTGGACCACCCACCCCGCCGAGGCCGCCGCTCCCAACGCCCCCAGAAGCGAGAGGGCGCGCCCATACCAGAACGCCGGACCGAAAGCCCAGGCCGCAGGAACCTGCAGGAGGTGGTAAAGGGGCGGATAGTTGGTGACCACGTAAGGAGGCCTGGAAAGGTCCGGCCGGTAGATGGTCTGGAAGCGGGCCAGGCGCATCACCTGGTCCAGGATGGGGCCTTCCCCGTAGTCCAAGGGATAGGGGTAGGAGATGACCTGCCAGGCATACCGCGCGAACCCGGCCAAAGCGAAAGCCAGCGCCAGGAGGAGCCCGGCCTCCAGAAGGCCCAGGGCCGCGCGCGCAAGCCGTGCCCCCAGGGCAGAATGCCTTTCCCCAGGGGGCATAGTGGTCGGCGCATCGGGCATCTGGTCCAACCTCGGGGAGGACGGGGAACCAGCCCCGTCGCCTCAGGCGAAACGCTCAAACCGGTCCCGGTCCGCTTTGCAGATAGGGCACTTGAGGGGCGGCGTAGGCCGGGCACAGAGGTAGCCGCACACCTTGCACCGCCAGACCGGGAGGCCCGACCGGGTGAAGCCGACCCACTCCTCGGCATGGGGTGCCTCTGCCGGCGGGGAGGGAGGAGCAGCGCCCCGCCGCTCGGGGACCGGCCGGACCGGCCTCTGGCCCGAGGCCACTTCTTCGGAGACGTACAGGGCGCAGTAGCAGGCCCCGTACTCCTCCAGGTCGGCATCTCGGTAGTCGCAGGGGCAGATGATGTCCAGGTCCTGCTCCCGGACCCCTGAAGCCAGGCGGCAGGGGCAGGCCCAGTAGCCGTACCGCCGTTCGTTGGCCAGGAGGCCCTCCATGAGGTCCAGGACGAAGTCCACGTCGGGGTTGAGGAAGTATCCAGCAGCCTCGGCCTCCCGCTTCAGGCGTTCGTGCAGTTGCCGGGCTTCCTCGGAACTCATAGTCCCAGCACCTCCCGAAGGCGAACCTCATCGTACCCCACCACTACCTCGCGGTCGTCCACCACCACGGTGGGGAAACTGAGGCGGGGGTTCCAGCGGGCCACCTCCTCCAGCACCTGCTGCCGTTCGACTGGGCCCAGGAGGTCCACATCCACGAACTCGTAGTCCACGTTGTGCAGGTTGAAGAAACGCTTGGTCTTGCGGCACCAGGCACACGTGCTCAGGGCATACAGTTTGACCTTGTGCATGATCCGGGTCGCTCCTATAGCCTATGGAGATACCTCCGAGCGCGGAGAACCTTGCCCTGTGCCACAGAAAAGAGGGTCTCGCGCGCGGCACACCAGCGCCGCCCGGGCGGTGGGGGCGCAGCGCCGCTGCGCCCCGCTTTGTCCCGCGCTCAGTTGGGCCACATGCCAGTGGCCGTCAGGTGCTCGTAGTTGAGCATCAGAAGGTCGAAATGGCCCTGTTCCGCACGGGCCAGGTGCTGGTACATGCGCCGGCCGTTGGGGTCGTCCGTCTTCAGGGCCAGTTCGCGGTAGAAATTGTACGACTGGCTCTCAATCTGCAGGGCGAACAGGAGGGCATCCAGGTCGCTCGCCTCGGGCGAGACCGCCTTCTTCAGCCCCTCCTCGCCCCTGGGGAAGAGGGAGGCCGGCAGGTCTCCTTCCACCTCCTCCACCTCAGGCAACTCGCACCACCCCTCGCCCCCGGTCAGGGCCTCCATCTGGCGCCTGAGGATCTTCTCGTGCAGGACTTCATCCTCGGCCAGGGAGCGGAAGGTCGCCGCCCCCTTGGGGTTGGCGGTCCGCTCCGCCGCTTTGCGGTAGAAGGCCTGCCCCTCCTGCTCCAGTTGGATGGCCTTCTGGAGGGCGACCAACGCCTCGTCGTCGCAGGGTCTTGCCATGACTCCAGATCCTCCTTGCCACCAGAGAAGCGGGCCTCCAGGGGGCCAGGGCATCCCCTGGAGGCCCCCGCAAGGCTCTTACTCCCCTCGCTGGGCCAGGGACCGGTCCAGCATGATGAGGGCCTGGCCCTTCTCGCCGGCCATCCTGAGGAGGGCTAGGATCTGCTCCGCGTTCCGCTCTTCCTCCACCTGCTCGTTCACGAACCACTGGAGGAAGACCTCGCTGGCGTAGTCCCCTTCCTCCTGGGCCATCTTGTAGAGGTTGTGGATCAGGGCCGTCACGTGCTTCTCGTGGGCGAGGGTCTTCTCAAAGAGGTCGGTCGGCCCGGCGAAGGCCACGGGGGGCTGGTCAATGGCCTGGAGTTCTACCCGGCCGCCACGGTCGTAGACGAACTCAAAGAACTTCATGGCGTGGCCCAGTTCCTCCTGGGCCTGCACCTTCATCCAGTGGGCGAAGCCGGGGAGGTTCTGGGCCTCGGCCCAGGCCGCCATGGAAAGGTAGAGGTACCCCGAATACAGTTCGCTCTTGATCTGGGCGTTCAACGCCGCCTGCATCGTTTCGCTCAACATGGCCATCCTCCTGGTGAGTGTAGGTGTGAGACGCGCCCCCAGCGAGGGCTCAGGAACTCGCCTGCCCTTTCTGCTGGCACTGGGGGCACAGGCCGAAGAAGTCCAGCCGGTAGGTGAGGATGCGGTACCCTGTGCGCCGCTCCACCTCGTCTCTGGGGGCCTCCAGGGGGAGTTCCTCCAGGTCCTCAATGCGGCCGCAGGAGACGCAGATGAGGTGGGGGTGGGGCAGGGGTTGCCAGACGTCGTAGCGGCTGCTCCCCTCCACCCGGAGTTCCTGGACCTCGCCCAGGCTCTGGAGCAGGTCCAGGACCTTGTAGATGGTGGCGAGGCTGGTGGTGGGCAGGTCCGCCTTCACCTTCCGGTAGATCTCCTCCACAGTGGGGTGGCTCCGCTCGGAGACGAGGACCTTGAGGACAGCGATGCGCTGCGGAGTAAGGCGGTAGCCCCGTGCCCGAAGCTGGGCTATCAACGTATCCAGCCGATCCTGCATGCTGGACATGGATCTCTCCTTTTGGGGGCCTTCCTGGCCAAAAGTTCGGACCCTGCTCCTGCGCTGCAGGGCCTCCCGAGGCAATGTAAGAGCAAATTGTTCTCTGGAAAAATCTTACCACAGAAAGGCCGGCTTGTCAAATCGGGGGTAGGGGCGTTCTGCCTGCGCCCCTACCGATCGGACCTCACCCCAACCCCCTTCCTCTCTCCGTGTCGAAGAGGGGAAGGGGGTTGGGGGATGGGGAGAGGTGCGAGCACCACCTGGGGGGCCGCCGGGCAGGCACAAGGCCTGCCCCTACTCGGCCACCACTTCTTTCAGCAGCAGGAGCACCCGGTCTACGTCCTCCGCCGTGATGTGGTAGTGGGTCACGAAGCGGAAACGGCGGGGGGCGATGGCGTAGAGGAGGACCCCCTTCTCCCGCATCCGCGCCGCGATGTCCCGGGCCGAAAGGCGCGGGTGGACCACGTCGGCCATGAAGATGTTGGTCTCCACGGTGCTGGGGTCCACGACGAAGCCGGGGATCTCCGCCAGCCCCTCGGCCAGGCGGCGGGCGTTGGCGTGGTCCTC
>JBMFPD010000190.1:0-6501 GCA_049969295.1 Anaerolineae bacterium
CCCCAGGCGGCCCAGGGGCGCGGCGAAGCCCACCGCCGCCACCAGGTAGACCCCCACGGAGAAGATGCCCACCAGGGCCGGCGTCAGGGTGTTCTGGCGGGCGTACATGGCGTAGTTGAGAGGCCAGTCCACCGAGGCGAAAACCAGCCCCACCAGGTAGCAACGCAGCGCGGTGGAGGTCCACAGGGTGTCCGAAGCCGTGAACGCCCCGTGCTCGTAGATGAGGCGGATGACGGGCCGGGCGAGGACGAAGAGCCCCACCGCGGCCGGGATGCTCAGCGCGAGCACCAGCCGCAGCCCCCGCAGGAGGGTGGCCTGGTAGCCCGCCTCGTCCCGCCGGGCCGCGTGCTGGGAGAGGGCCGGCAGGACTGCCAGGGAGATAGCGATGGCGATGAGGCCGTGGGGGAACTGGAAGAGGGTCGTGGCGTTGTCCATCCAGGCGATGCTCTGCTCCCCGGTGTGGGAGGCCAGGTTCCGGTCCACGACGATCTGGGCGCGGCTGACGACGAGGCTCACGACGATGGGGGCGTAGAGGGCGCCGATGCGCCGCAGCCCGGCGTGGCGCCAGGCCAGGGTGAAGCGCAGGGGGATGCCCCGCAGGCCCGGCAGGAGGGCTGCTATTTGGAATGTCGCCCCCAGCAGGACCCCCACGCACAGGCTGTAGATGTCCAGGTGGCCGGCCAGGAGCGGCGCGGCCAGCACGATCCCCAGGTTGAAGACGGCCCCTGAGAGGGCAGGGAAGGTGAAGGTCTTGAGGGCATAGAGGAGCCCCACCAGGATGCCCGCCAGGCCGAAGAGGAGCGCGGCGGGGAGCATCAGGCGGATGAAGCGGACGGTGAGGGCCAGGAGGTCCGGCGGGAAGCCGCCGCCCATCAGCCAGGCCACCTGCGGGGCCAGCACCTCCAACAGGAGCACCACCACCCCCAGCACCACCGCCGCCACGCTGAGGACCACACTCGCCAGCCGCCACAGGTCCTCCCTGGGGCGGGTGGCCAGGTACTCGCTGAAGACCGGCACCAGGGCCGCGCTCAACATCCCCTCAATGAGGAGGTCGTAGATCATGGTGGGCACGGCGGCCGCCACCCGCCACGCGCTCACTTCGCCGCTCGCCCCGAAGAGGCTGGCGATGACGATCTGGCGGACAAGGCCCAGGACGCGGCTCGCCGCGTTCCCCAGGGAGAGGATGCCGGCCGACTGGGCCACGCTCTCCCCAGCGGGGCTGGCGTGAGGCGCGGCGACCTCAGAGCCCGGCATGGCCCTCTCCCTGGCCGAGGGTCCACAGCGCGGCGATGCGGGCGATGAGGTCCGAAGTGGAGCGGCCAGGCAGGTAGGGAAGGAAGGCCACCCGCCCGCCGTACCGCTGGACCACCCGCGCCTCCGGCGGCCCTTCCGGCCTCCTCCCGCCTTCCTGCGGGCTCCAGTCGCCCCCCTTGACGTACACCTGTGGCCGCAGCGCCTCCACCAGGTCCTCTGCCGTCAGCCCTGGGAAGATGACGACGCGGTCCACGCAGGCCAGCGCGGCCACCACGGCAGCCCGCTCCTCCGCGGGGAAGAGGGGGCGGCCCGGCCCCTTGAGGGCACGGGTGGAGGCGTCGTCGTTGATCCCCACGATGAGGAAGTCGCCCAGGGCGCGGGCCTCCTGCAGGCAGCGGACGTGCCCGTAGTGCAGGAGGTCAAAGTGGCCGTTGGTGAAGACAACCACCTTGCCCTCTGCCCGCAGGCGCGCGCTCTCTTCCACGGCTTCAGCCCAGCCCACCACCCGGCCCATCGGTCCCTTCCCCTCGGAGTTCGTGCCGGATATCCCAAACCGTTTTTGGGAAAAGTTTGGGATAATTTGCGATTTTCACTTCAGGATG
The DNA here is from genome assembly GCA_049969295.1 of Anaerolineae bacterium. Taxonomy (GTDB): domain Bacteria; phylum Chloroflexota; class Anaerolineae; order DTPP01; family DTPP01; genus DAOTYM01. Next base: position 1,857 of record JBMFPD010000190.1, read on the forward strand.
TAGTACGTCCCCTTCTTGTCGCCGATCTTGAGGAGCACTCCTTTATCCACCAGGTCCACAAGGTCCAGCCGCAAGGTCTCCGGGCTCACGGAGGGGCACAGTTCCCGGTACTCCCGGTTGGTGATGCGCCCGTGCTTCTGGATGTAGGCCAGGGCCCGCAACTGGCGTTCGTTCATGTCCCGCTGCCAGGTGGGGATGGCCGGCCGCTCTCGCACGTTGTACAGGGTCACGGTGAAGGAATAGGGCGTGGCGCGGAAATGGGGCGGAGGGTGGCCAGCCCCCACCATGGCCTCTATCATGCGGTCTATGCCCAGGCCCAGTTCCTCAATGTAGCCCCACTGGAAAAGGCCCGAGACGAGGCGCGGGTTGCGGGAGAAGTGCTCCTCCACGATGTTGTCCAGGGTGATGTAGCCGGGGAGGCCGCCGGGGCTTGTCACCTCCAGGCGATCGTCAAACATGCGGACCTCAATGCGGCGGCCCCGGAGGCGGTAGTCGCGGTGGGCCACGGCGTTCACCAGGGCTTCCCGCACGGCGAAGGGGGGGTACTCCGTCCGTTCCTCCCGTTCCAGGCCCTTCACCACGGCCTCCACGCGCATCTCTTCCCACAGGACCTTCCAGGTCTGCTCAATGAGGCGGGGCAGAGGGCCGTTGATCTCCTCGCGGCGGCCATACCCGGCCAGTCCATCACGCCCGCGGGGCTCGGTGCCCACGAAACGCACGAAGACCAGACCGGCCTGAGGGAGGTAGAGGCTGGGCTGCTTGCCGAAGAGGAGCAAGCCAGCCACGGTGGGGTCGCCGGCCTCGTCCAGGGCGCCGATCTCCCGCAGGTGGACCTCCACCGGGCCGGTGACGGGGCGGCGCTGCCGCTCGCCCCGTTTCTCCAGGTACTCGGCGATGACCTCATCGCTGAGGTCGTCGCGGGTGGCGCCCGGGACGGTCTCGGCTTCAAAGTCGCCGGTGCCCTTGGTGGCCGCCAGTTGGCGGATCTCCTGGCCTCCCAGGGGGCGGTTCTCCGCGCCGGCGCGCACGAGGACCCGTCCGTCGGTCAGGCTGTGGAGTTCGGGGCTGCGGGCCACCACGATCGCCACCCCCCGGCGCCCCTCCACCTCAAAGGGGCGCCACTCGGCCCGGATGGGCGGCCGGCAGGCCTCCTGGGCTGCGGTCAGCGCGGCTTCCAGGTCCTCCTCCAGCCAGGCTCCGGTGGCTTCGCCCTTCGGGCTCCAGCCGACGACGATGGTGCCGCCGTCGGTGTTGGCAAAGGCCACCAGGGCTTCGGCCAGGGCCTGGGCATCCGGCTCGGGGAGGAACTCCAAAAGGGGGCCAGGCCCCTTTTCCAGCATGTCCAGGCTGAGCATCGGCTCCCTCCTCTCCGAAGACCCGGGCCCTCAAGGGCCGCGGTTCACCTCCTCCCCCTCGGGTTCCCGGCCTGCCGGCACCCGGGCGATGGAGGCCACGCGGTCACCTCCCTTGAGGGCCATGAGCCGGGCCCCGCGGGTGGCGCGCCCCATCCGAGGGATGTCGGCCACCCGGGTGCGGAGCACCACGCCTTCCTCGCTGATGAGTTCTACCTCGTCCTCTTCGGCCACGACGCGGGCCGCGGCCACGCGGCCAGCCCTCTTCAGGTCGGAGGCCAGCGTCCGCACCCCCTTCCCGTAGCGGCTCTGGACGGGGTACTCCTGCAAGGAGGTGCGCTTGCCGTATCCCAGGGTTGTGACCACCAGGAGGTCGTGCTCTGGCTCCACCACCTCCATGCTGACGACGGCGTCGTCTTCATCCAGGCGCACCGCCATCACCCCGGCCGCGGTGCGGCCCATGGGCCGGACCTCCTCCTCCGGGAAGCGGATGGCCTGCCCTTTCTCGGTGACGAAGATGAGTTCCTGCTTCCCGTCCGTCAGGCGTACCCAGCCCAGTTCGTCCCCTGCCTCCAGGTCCAGGGCGATGAGGCCGCTGGAGCGAATGGAGGAGAACTCCCGCAGAGGGGTGCGCTTGACCCTGCCCTTGCGGGTGGCCATGACCAGGAAGCGCTCGCCCTGGGGCTCCTCGGCCACCTCGTCGCCCGCGCCCTCCAGGAGTTCCGGGGGCACGGGCACGGCGGCGGTGACCCGCTCCTCCGGCGCCAGGTTGATGAGGCCGGCCAGGGCGACGCCCTTGGACTGGCGGCCGACGTCGGGGATCTGGAAGGCCCGCCCCTGATAGACACGGCCCTGGTTGGTGAAGTAGAGGATGTAGTCCAGGGTATCGGCCAGGAAGAGGTACTGGACGGCGTCCTCCTCGCGCGTGGTCAGGGCCGCCGTGCCGCGACCGCCGCGCCCCTGGGGGCGACGGCGCTCAGCCGGCCATCGCTTGACGTAACTCCGCTGGGTGATGGCGATGAGGATGTCCTGGTGAGGGACCAGGTCCTCCTCCGAGAACTCCTCCGGCCCCTCGGCCACGATGCGCGTGCGGCGGGGGTCGCCGTACTTCTCCTTAAGGGCCAGGACCTCTTCTTTGATGATCTGAAGGATACGGTGAGGATCGGCCAAGATCGTCTCCAGGTCGCGGATGGCCGCGAGGAGTCGGGTGTACTCCTCCTCAATCTGCTGGCGCTCCAGGCGCGCCAGGCGCCGCAGGGGCATGTCCAGGATGGCCTGGGCCTGCGCCTCGCTGAGGGCGAAGCGCTCCATGAGGCGCGCCTGCGCGGTGGGGGCATCGGGCGACTGACGGATGGTCTGGATGACCTCGTCCAGGTGGTCCAGGGCGATGCGCAGGCCCTCCAGGATGTGGGCCCGCGCTCGGGCTTTCGCCAGATCGTGCTCCGTGCGGCGTCGGATGACCTCCTGGCGGTGCCCAATGTAGAGTTGGAGGATACGCTTCAGGGAGAGGAGGCGCGGTTCGCCATCCACCAGGGCCAGCATGTTGATGCCGTAGGTGCTCTGGAGGGGAGTATACTTGAAGAGTTGGCAGAGGAGTTTTCGGGGAGGCGTGCCCCGCTTCACCTCCACGACGATCTGCATGCCGGAGCGGTCCGACTCGTCCCGCAGGTCGCTCACGCCATCCAGCCGCTCGGCGCGCACCAGTTCGGCGATGCGTTCCAGGAGTGCAGCCTTGTTCACCTGATAGGGGATCTCGGTGATGACGATACGGTACCGGCCCCCCTTGGCCTCCTGGATCTGGGCCACGGCGCGGACGGTGATGGTCCCCCGGCCGGTGGCGTAGGCGTTGCGGATGCCCTCCGTGCCCAGGATGAGGCCGCCCGTGGGGAAGTCGGGGCCGGGGATAAACTGCATGAGGTCGTCCACGCTCAGGTCGTCTACAGTGTCGTAGTGGTCTACGACGAAGGCGATGGCGTCGGCCACCTCCCGCAGGTTGTGGGGCGGGATGTTGGTGGCCATGCCCACAGCGATGCCCGCACTCCCATTGAGGAGGAGTTGGGGCACCTTGGCCGGCAGGACCATCGGCTCCGAGAGGGAGCCGTCAAAGTTGGGCCACCAATCCACCGTGTCTTTCTCAATGTCCTGGAGCATCTCCATAGCTATGGGGGCCAGGCGGGCCTCGGTGTAGCGCATGGCGGCCGGGCTGTCGCCGTCCACCGAGCCGAAGTTCCCCTGGCCGTCCACCAGGACGTAGCGCATGGAGAAGTCCTGGGCCATGCGGGCCATGGCTTCGTAGACCGCGGCATCGCCGTGGGGGTGGTACTTCCCCAGGACCTCGCCCACGATGCGCGCGCTCTTGCGGTAAGGCTTGTCTGGCGCAAGGCCCATGTCGTGCATGGCGTAGAGGATGCGCCGCTGGACCGGTTTGAGGCCGTCGCGCACGTCCGGGAGGGCCCGCGCCACGATGACGCTCATGGCGTAGTCCAGGTACGCCCCCCGCATCTGCTCTTCAATGTCCACGATCTGTACGTTGCCGAGTTCCATCTTCTCCGCCCGACTTCTGAATGACCTCACCCCTTCCCCCTGGGGGATAGGCAGGTCACGCTTGCAGCGTGACTTCTTTGGCACGCCGCAGGCGTGCCCTACCGGCAGCCTCCCCTTCCCTCCCCGTGTCGGGGAGGGAAGGGGCCGGGGGATGGGAGAGGTTACCTCTCTACCTCACCCCTACCCCCAGTGGGAGATGAAGTGAGGTCCTCCGTCAAAACGTCTCAATGTGGAACTCCAGGACCTCCACGTCCGGCCGGTTGGCCTCAATCCAGTGGACCACCTGGGTGAGGAGCGCGTGGGCGTGGTCCGGCTCGGTGCTCACGCAGGAGATGCCCAGGGTGGCCCGCTGCCAGAGGTCCTGGTTGTCCACTTCGGCGATGGAGACGTTGAACTCCCGGCTCACCCGGGCCACCACGGACTTGACCACGCGCCGCTTGCCCTTCAGGGAGCCGTTGCCAGGGATCAGGAGTTCTACCGTGCAGGCTCCGATGACCATCGGACCTCCTCCAGGTACCGCTCCGCCCGCAGGAGGGCGGCCCGTGCCCTCTCGCCCTCCGTGAGATCGCCTGGCACGAGCCGCACGCCCAAGGCCTGGGCGAAGCCCTCCGTCAGGGCTTTGACCACGGCCCCCTCCCCCGGATCGCGGCCCAACGCCTCGCTCACGGTGATGGCGCGCGCCCGGAGCGCCGCGGCCAGCGCGGTTTTCTCCTCCTCCGGCAGGCGCAGGTAGCGCACGATGCGCGCCA
>JBMFPD010000191.1:0-6447 GCA_049969295.1 Anaerolineae bacterium
GCCATGAGGGTGAGTTTGACGTCGCTCGCCAGCGGGCGACTGTAGAGTTGGCCCACCAGGACCGGTCGCTCTGGCACCACCTGGGGGTGATGCTGGCGCGCCAGGTCCAGGGCGTCCACCACTTGCAGCCCGTCCAGGGGGTCCAGGGCCAGGGCGGAGAAGGTCGGCTCCAGGAAACTGAGCCCCTCCACAATGCGGACGGGGATGCCAGCCTCCCGTGCCAGGGCTAGGATGCGCCGTGTGGTGGCCTCGCCCACCCACGGATGGCCTGGCACAGCGTAGAGGACGCCCTGGGGCCGCTGGCCCAGGTCCAGGACCCGGCGTGCGATGGCTTCGTACACCTCGTCAAAGGTCTGGGCTGCCTCGTAGAGGTCGTCAAAGGAATAGATGCGCAGCCCTGGAGGGAGCCCTTCCACGGTGGGGTGCTGCGCTGTGCGCAGGTAGACCTCGTCGGCCGCCTCCAGCAGGGCCCAGGCTTCGCGCGTCAGAAGGCTGGGGTTGCCCGGCCCCAGGCCCAGGATGGTGATGCCCATGTCGGTTCCTCCCTGTGGTCCCTTGAGTTCAGTGGATGGGGACCGCGGCCCATTATAGCCAGCCATATGGGGCTGGCAAACGGCGACCTTGCCGGGGCGCACAGCGGTACACTACCCGTTGAGCACTGCGGTCCACACGGAGCGGACGGTGGGGAGGTCCCTCATCCTGGCCAGGACGTCCTGGGTGGGGGGCTCATCCAGTCCCAGCACCATGAGCCCCAACCCCCCTCTGGCCTTGCGCCCCACCTGGACGAAGGAGATGTTGATGCCGGCTTCCCCCAGGAGCGTGCCCACCCGACCCAGGATGCCCGGGCCCTCTATGTGCTCGCTCAGCAGGAGGTGCCCCCGGGCGACGAAATCCAGGTAGTAGCCGTTGATCTCCACGATGTGGGGCTCGCCGCGGATCACCGTCCCGGCCAGCGTGTGCTCCCCCGACGTGGTGCGGGCGCGGAGGGTCACCTGGCTGGTGAGGTGCTCTGTGGCCGGCGTCTTCCTCTCTTCCACAGCCAACCCGCGGCTCCGGGCGAGGAGCGGGGCATTGATGAGGTTCACGGGCTCTTCGCTGACCCCTTCCAGGAGGCCAGCCAGGAGAGCGGCTTTGAGGGCTCCCGTATCCTGCTCGGCCAGGTCCCCGCTGTAGATGATCTCCAGGCTGTGGAGGTGGTTGCCGGCGATCTGGGCGTAGAGGCGGCCCAGCCGCTGGCATAACTCTACATAAGGATACAGGGTTTCCAAGACCTCGGGGGCCAGGAAGGGCGCGTTGACCGGATGGCGCGGGGCCTCGCCCCGGAGGACCCGGGCCACGTCCCCGGCAGCGCTCAGGCCCACTTTGCGCTGGGCCTCCTCGGTGGAACCGGCCAGGTGAGGGGTGAGGATGACGTTGGGGGCGGTGAGGAGGGGGCACCGGCGCGGTGGTTCTTCTTCAAAGACGTCCAGGGCTGCCCCGGCGAGCCTCCCTTCCCGCAGGGCCTGGGCCAGGGCTTCTTCGTCCACGATGCCGCCGCGGGCGCAGTTCACCAGGCGGGCGGTGGGCTTCATCTTCGCCAGTTCCGCAGCGCCGATGAGGCGGCGGGTCTGGGGGGTGGCGGGAGCGTGCACCGAGAGGAAATCCGCTTCCTGCAGGACCTCATCCAGGCTGGCCAGGCGCACCCGCAGGGCCTCGGCGTGGGCCACGGAGACGAAGGGGTCGTAGGCCACCACCTGCATGCCGAAGGCCTGGGCCCGCTGGGCCACGGCCGAGCCGATGCGGCCCAGGCCGATGAGTCCCAGCACCTTGCCCATGAGTTCCACCCCTTCCAGGCGGTCCTTCTCCCAGCGGCCGGCGCGCAGAGAAGCGTCGGCTTCGGGGATGTGGCGGGCCAAGGCCAGGATGAGGGCCATGGTGTGTTCGGCCACAGCGATGGTGTTGGCCCCCGGCGCGTTCACCACGAGGATGCCGCGCCGGGTGGCCGCTTCCACGTCAATGTTGTCCACCCCGGCGCCGGCCCGGGCAACGACGCGCAGGCGTCGTCCGGCTTCCACGACCTCCCGGGTGACCCTGGTGCGGCTGCGCACCACCAGGGCCTCGGCCTCGCGGACCAGGTCCAGGAGCTCCTCCTCCGTGGGGTGGAGGCGTTCCACCACTTCCCCGGCGTCTTTCAGGATGTCCAGGGCTTCCGGATGAAGGGGTTCGGTGACGAGGATCTGGGCCATCTCCTCTCTTTGCCTCCAAGACCGACGGGATTTCGCTCAGGCGAGGATGGTTCGCAGCGCGTCCAGGACGGCCTGCAGGTCTTCCCGGTGCACCCAGCCCATGTGCCCGACCCGGAAGACCTTCCCTTTGAGGGGGCCCTGTCCTCCGGCCACCTCTATGCCGAATTCGTCCCGCAGCCGCTTCACGAGGGCTTCTGCCGTCATCCCCCGGGGAGGTAGGAGCGCGGTGACGGTGTTGCTGCGGCAGTGCGCCTGGGCCAGGAACTCCAACCCCAGTTCCGCTGCTCCGTTGCGGAAGAAGTCCGCCAGTTCCTGGTGGCGGCGGAAGGCGTTCTGCAGCCCCTCCGCCAGGAGGAGGTCCAGCGCGACGTCCAGGGCCTGGAGGAGGGATACCGCGGGTGTGAAGGGGGTCTGCTTGCGCTCCACGGCGTCCCGGTGCATGCGGTGGAAGTCCCAGTAGAAGCGGGGGTTCGTCGCCTCTTCGGCGGCAGCGAGGGTCCGGGGGCTTACGGAGACCAGGACCAGCCCCGGGGGCGTCATCAGGGCCTTCTGGGAGCCGGTGACCACCACGTCGCACCCCCAGGCATCGGTCTGGAGGTCTATGGCGGCCAGGGAACTGATGGCGTCCACCACCAGGAGGGGGCGCGCCTCGCCCAACGGGGTCAGGGCCTGGGCCAGGGCCCCCAGGTCGTTGGTGACGCCGGTGGAGGTCTCGTTGTGGGTGACGAAGAGGGCGCGGTAGGGGCCATGGCGCTCCAGGTACGCGGCGACCTCCTCCGGGACGAACGCGGTCCCGTGAGGGTAGCGCAGGACGTCCACCTCGGCGCGGTAGGCGTTGGCCAGGTCCACCCAGCGCTCGCCGAAGACCCCTACGCTGACGACAAGGACCCGGTCCCCTGGCGAGAGGAGGTTGGCCACCGCGGCCTCCATTCCCCCGGTGCCGGAGGCAGTGAAGATGAGCACCTCGTGCTCCGTCTGGAAGGCCTGGCGGAGTTTGGCGCGCAGGCGGTCCATGAGGGCCTGGGCCTCTGGGCCGCGGTGGGCGATCACCGGACGGGCCATCGCCTCCAGAACCTGGGGCGGGACCGGCGTCGGGCCGGGGATGCGCAGGTTGACGGGTCGGTTCATCGTTGCCTCCTGGAAGCGAAAGGTTTTGCGAGGTTGGGGCTGGCAGCCGGGAGCGAAGGGTTAGGGTTTAGCCGGCCCCTTTGCCGGCTAAAACCCCGCAGGGCCGCTACAGATTCACCTCTGGAAGTTCTGCCAGGGCCCTCTGCACCTCCTCTTCCGGCAGTTCGTAGTCCACGAGCGCGCCGGCCAGGTAGGCGTCGTAGGCAGCCAGGTCAAAGTGGCCATGCCCGCTGAGGTTGAAGACGATGGTCCTGGCCTCGCCAGCCTCCCGGCAGCGCAGGGCTTCGTCCATGACCGCCTTGATGGCGTGGGCCGATTCCGGCGCGGGGACGAACCCCTCTGCCCGGGCGAAGTGGACCGCCGCCTGGAAGACCGGGTTCTGCCGGTAGGCCACGGCCTCAATGAGGCCCAGGTTGTAGAGATGGCAGACGATGGGGGCCATGCCGTGGTACCGCAGACCGCCGGCGTGGATGGGCGACGGGATGAAGGAGTGGCCCAGGGTGTACATCTTGAGGAGGGGTGTGGTGCAGGCCGTGTCGCCGAAGTCGTAGCGGTAGAGCCCTCGGGTCAGGCTGGGGCAGGCCGTTGGCTCCACGGCGATGATGCGGGTCTTCTTGCCCTCCACGATCTTGTCCCGCACGAAGGGCAGGGCCAGCCCGGCGAAGTTGGACCCGCCGCCCACGCACCCGATGACCACGTCAGGGTAGTCCCCGGCCAGTTGGAACTGCGCCTTCGCCTCCAGGCCGATGACGGTCTGGTGCAGGAGGACGTGGTTGAGGACGCTCCCCAGGGAGTACTTGGTGTCCTCGTGGGTGGCAGCCACCTCCACGGCCTCGCTGATGGCGATGCCCAGGGAGCCGGGCGAGTCCGGGTCCCTGGCCAGGATCTGGCGGCCAGCGTGGGTCTCCTCGCTGGGGCTGGGCGTGACCTGCGCCCCCCAGGTCTGCATCAGGATACGGCGGTAGGGCTTCTGCTGGTAGGAGACCTTGACCATGTAGACCTTGCACTCCAGGCCGAACAGGTTGCAGGCGAAGGCCAGGGCGCTGCCCCACTGGCCGGCGCCGGTCTCGGTGGTCAGCCGTCGGACGCCTTCCTTTTTGTTGTAGTAGGCCTGGGCCACGGCCGTGTTGGGCTTGTGGCTTCCGGGCGGGCTCACCCCTTCCCACTTGTAGTAGATCCTGGCTGGGGTATCCAGGGCCTTTTCCCAGCGGCGGGCGCGGATGAGGGGGGTGGGCCGCCACATCCGGTAGACATCCAGCACCTCGCCCGGGATGTCAATGTACCGCTCCTGGCTCACCTCCTGCAGGATGAGGCCCATCGGGAAGAGGGGGGCCAGGTCGTCCGGGCCGATGGGCTGCTTGGTGGCCGGGTGGATGACTGGCGGCAAGGGCTTGGGCAGGTCGGCCTGGATGTTGTACCAGGCCTCCGGAATCTGGTCCTGGGTTAGGATGAAATGGGTCCGTTCGGACGTTCGGCTGGACATGGTGGTTCCTCCTTCTGTGCTGAGGTTTCCCTTTCGGGTTGCAAACGGCGTCCGTGCGCACGTGGGCCGTCCTCCAAACAAAAAGGCCCTCGCCCCAAGGGACGAGGGCCTCGGTTCCACCGAGGGCACCCGCGGTGCCACCCTTCTTAGGCGGCCTTGGATGCAAAAAACCCCGCCGTGAAGGCGGGGTTGTGCACCCGTGAGCCAGCCTCACTCCTTCGCGGACGCGGGGAGCGCCTGCACTCCCGACGTCCTCAGCCCTGATAACGGTGGCGGCTCCGGCCAGGCCTACTGGGGGCAGCGCCCCGTTCGGTTGGCGACTCCCAGGCCCATTCCACGCAGGCGACGGCGTTGGGCTTCCACCCCAGGGCCCAACTCTCTGGGCCGCGCGGATGCGTGTACTCTTCCTGTTCTCCGTCTTTGGCGGATCGGTTGTCCGAGTTCAGGCTCCTGGAAGGACAAAGGCGCACTGCCGAACCGTGCGCCTTCACCTTTGGAGGCCTTTTCCAATTCAACTATACCACAGGCCGCCGGATTTGTCAAATCACGCTTGCCGCCACGCCCGCTTCAGCGGGGAAGCCGCAGGGTGGCCACTACGGGCAGGTGGTCTGAAGCCAGGGAAGAAGGCACGGAGACGTCCACCGGTTGCATATCTGGGGTGACGAAGATGTAGTCTATCCGGCGGACCGGTGTGGGAGAGGGGAAGGTGGGCGCGGGTCGGCCCTCCAGGGCAGCGGCGACATCCACCCATCCCTCCGCCTTGAGGTTGGCCAGTTCCGGCGCCCCTGGTTCGGCGTTGAAGTCCCCCAGGAGGATGGCCGGCGACCTCTTGCCCCAGAGACTGAGGAGCTCCGTGACCTGGGCTGCCCGCTCCGGTGCGGCCTCTTCCTCATGGTCCAGGTGAGTGACCATCACCAACACCTGCTCCGTGCCCATCTGGACCGCGCTCAGAAGGCACCCTCTCGGTTCGCTGTGGTAGGTCTCGAAGGGGAAATTCTGCACCCCCACGATGGGATAACGCGAGAGAAGGGCATTGCCATACAGTTCCTCCACGGTGGCGCCGAACTCCGCCTGCATCCCCAGCCGGTGGCTCAGCCAGAGGAGCACGTCCACCCCTCCATCCAACAGCCGCCCCCGTGAGACCTCGTTGAGGCCGACAAGGTCAGCCTGTGCCTCTGCCAGGGTGCGGGCCAGCCCTTCCACATCCAGGCTCCCCTGCGCGTTGAACCCCCGGTGGATGTTGTAGGTGACCACCCGCAAGGACGCCTCCGGCGCGGCGGCGAGACGTGGGGGAGGGAGGAGGAGCGCGCTCCCCCCCACGACCAGCACGACGAGCAGTGCACCACAGACTGCCCCACCTCTCTCCCAGAGCCGCCGTCGGACCACGCGCAGGGCCTGGCCTGGAAGCATCAGGCGGACGGCCCACAGGGCGCACAAGGTCAGGAGGACAGCCGCCGCGCGGCTGGCCCAGGCCGCGCCCGGGACCTCGGCCGCGAACAGCAGCGCGGCGAAGGCCCACCACCCTAGGAAGACCGGCAACGTGCCGCGCCAACGGCCGCGGGGCCGGGGCGGGGCGAGCAGGGGGCCGCTCGCGGCAAAGGCCGTCAGGAG
>JBMFPD010000192.1:0-6312 GCA_049969295.1 Anaerolineae bacterium
AAGGCCTCCGCCCGCGGCAAAGGGCTGGCCGGGAGGACGAGGTAGCAGAGGCGCGGCAGGGGGTAGGTCCCTTCCCGCACGGTGGCGACCGACGGCCGGACCCCGTCCAGCGCCAGGACCTTGACCTTTTCCCTGGCCCGGGCCAGCCCCACGTACCCCACCGCGCCGGGGTGCTCCCCCACGAACTCCACCACGGCTCGGCCGCTGGGCATGACCACCGCCGCGGGCGTGACCCGCTTCCCCTGCATCACCAGGGTCTCAAAGTCCCACCGCGTGCCGCTCCCCTCCTCACGGCTCACCGGCAGGACCTCCTCAGGGCTGCCCCCAAGGTCCGACCACCGCGCCACGCGCCCGGCGAAGAGTTCCCGCACCTGCGCCAGACTCAGGCCGTCCAGGGGGTTCTCCGGGTGTACCACGAGGACGATGGCGTCGTAGGCGATGGGCACCCAATGCCACCCTGCCTGGACCGCGGCAGGTGTGGGCGTGCCTTCCCCCGGCTTCCAACAGGTGGCGGCCAGGTCCGCCTGGCCTGCCCCAAGGCGTGCCAGGGCCAGGGCGGTGTTCGTCTCCCACACGTCCAAGGGCGTGCCCTGGCCCGACGCTTCCCATGCCTGGGCCAGTGCTGCCACCAGGGGCTGGGCTGACGAGGCCACCGCGACCCGCAGGGGGCTGGCAGGGGTCGGTGGGGGCGGGGCCGAGCAAGCCGCCAGGACAAGGAGCCCGAGGAGCAGGACCGGTGCCCTCGCCACCCTGCGCACGGCCCTCCCTCCTACAGACCGAGGGCCAGGACCAGCAGGGTCGTGCACCCCAGGGCCCAGCAGTACAGGGCGAAGGGGTAGAGGGAGCGGCTCTGCAGGTAGCGGAGGAGGAAGCGGATGACGGCGTAGCCGCTGAGGGCGGCCGTGATGAAGCCGATAGCCATCAGGGGGACCTGCTGGGCGGCGTCGGCGAGGCCCGGCAGGTCGGCCAACTGCAAGAAGCCCGCGCCGAAGATGATGGGGATGGAAAGGAGGAAACTGAAGCGGGCGGCCGCGGCGCGGCGCAGGCCCCGGGCCATCCCCGCGGCGATGGTGGCCCCCGACCGGGAGATACCCGGGGCGATGGCCACGGCCTGGGCCAGGCCAACCAGCAAGGCGTCCAGGGCGTTCATCTCCCGCAGGGCCCGCCTGCCCCGGCCCCGCCACTCGGCCAGGGCGAGGAAGGTGCCGGTGACGAGGAGAAGGCCAGCCGCCGCCCCCGGTGAGGCGAAGAGGCGCTCAAAGAAACCCTCCAGCAGCGCGCCCAGGACGGCCCCGGGGACCGTGCCCAGGATGAGGTACCACCCCAAGCGCGCCTCGGGGGCGCGGAGGTCCCTCCGCCAGAGCCCCCGCAGCCACCCCACGGCCACCTCCTTCAACTCCGGCCAGAAGACCGCGACCAGCGCGGCCAGGGTCCCCCAGTGCACCATGCTGTCAAAGAGGATGCCTGGAGCAGCCCAGCCCAGGAGCCACGGCACCAGCACCAGGTGCCCGGAGGAACTGACGGGGATGAACTCCGTCGCCCCCTGCAGGAGGCCCAGGAGGGCCGCCTGCAGCCACGTCCACCACATCCCGCTCTCCACCATTCTGTCTCTATCCCTCACTGTTGCTTGCGGAGGCGCGCCTTCAATTGCTCCAGGCGTCGCTCCTCCGAAGGAGGTTCGTAGGTCGCCAGGAACGCCTCTTTGAACTGGAGGAAGGTGCCCTCCCGGATGGCCTGGCGCACCTCTTCCACAAAACGGAGCAAGAAGTGGACGTTGTGGAGGGTGGCGAGGCGCAGGCCCAGGACCTCCCCGGCGCGCATCAGGTGGCGCAGGTAGGCGCGAGAGAAAGTCCGGCAGGTGTAGCAAGTGCACCCTTCCTCAATGGGGCGGGGGTCGTCGGCGAAGCAGGCGTTGCGGATGTTCAGCCGGCCCCGCCGGGTCAGGAGGGCCCCGTTGCGGGCCGTCCGGGTGGGGAAGACGCAGTCAAAGAGGTCCACCCCGCGCTCCACCGCCTCCAGGATGTCTTCCGGGGTGCCCACGCCCATCAGGTAGCGAGGCTTCTGGGCCGGGAGGTGGGCCACGGCCGCCTCCAGGGCTGGCCAGGTGAGGGCCTTGGGCTCGCCCACGCTCAGGCCGCCGATGGCGTACCCTGAGAAGTCCAGGCTGGCCAGGAAGCGCGCGCTTTCGGCCCGCAGGTCTTCAAAGACGCCCCCCTGCACAATGCCGAAGAGGGCCTGGTCTGGCCGTGTGTGCGCCTCCCGGCAGCGGACCGCCCAGGCGTGGGTCCGCTCCAGGGCCCTACGGTTGACCTCCCGGTCCAGGGGCTCGGGGCACTCGTCCAGGCACATGGCGATGTCGGACGCCAACTGCTCCTGGAGGTGCACCGCCTTCTCCGGGGTGAAGAGGTGCTCGGAGCCATCTATGTGGGAGCGGAAGACGACCCCCTCCTCGGTCAGTTTGCGGAAGGGGGCCAGGCTGAAGACCTGAAAGCCGCCGCTATCTGTGAGGATGGGGCCATCCCAGGCCATGAAGCGGTGCAGCCCGCCCAGGCGGGCGATGACCTCCACGCCCGGGCGCAGGTAGAGGTGGTAGGTGTTGCAGAGGACGAGCGTCACCCCCAGGTCCCGCAGTTCGTGGGGAGAGAGGGTTTTCACCGTGGCCTGGGTACCCACGGGGGCGAAGACGGGGGTCTCCACGGCCCCGTGGGGCGTGACAAGGCGGCCCGTGCGCGCGGCGCACCCGGCATCCTGGGCGGTGATCTCAAAGGTGAACCACGTCTCTCCCTGACCTTGCGGCATGCGAGGGATTATACGGGGGAGAGTCGGGAAGGGCAAATCCGAGGGACGAAGCGACGAAGGGGCCCCATCCTGGTGAAGAGAACGCGTTTCCGCTCCGGACAGGGCTGTCTCGTTTTTACAAAAGGGAAGGCGATAACCGCTCTTCCCGGCGCAGAGGGCACGCCAGGGGGCGTGCCCTACGGTCTGCCGCGCCAGAAGGCTGTCAGAGTTCTCTAAGAATGGAGTCTGCTAATGCCATCAACGAATGAAAGAACGAATAAACGAATGGCTTGCGGTCGCGCCGGGCTCATTCGTGTATTCGTGGGCCGATTCGTTGACGGCTTTCTCCAGGCCACTGGACCGCGTTGCCATTGGAAAAAGGTTGGACATCCGTCCTTGCAACAGGGGTGGCGGTTGCATCTTGTGTTGGTGGTCTCGGCAACCGGTAGGGCACGCCTGCGGCGTGCCAAAGAAGTCACGCTGCAAGCGTGACCTACGGTCTGCTGGACCGCGTTGCCCTTGGAAAAAGGTTGGACATCCGTCCTTGCAACAGGGCACCGATGTGACAAAAGAGCGGCAACCTGCTATAATGGCCCCGTTCACCTGGACCGTTGAGGAGACTGGCCGATGCCTACTGACCTCATCAATACGCTGATGGTGGCGCTCCAGGTTTTCCTGGCCCTGCTGGGAGGGTTCCTGGCCGCCTTCCACATCAGCCTGGTCATCTGGACCTTTCGGGACATCCGTTCTCGTTCCCGAGACGCCTTTGCCCACATCCTGGCAGCAGCCCTGGTCCTCTTCTTCAGCCTGCCCGGCTTGCTCCTGTACCTGATCCTCCGCCCTCGGGAGACCCTGGCGGAACAGTACGAGCGGGCTCTGGAAGAAGAGGCCCTCCTCCAGGACATTGAGGAGCGGCTGGTCTGCCCCGGTTGCCAGCGCAAGGTGGAGCCGGACTTCATGGTCTGCCCTGCCTGCCACACGCAACTGAAGGTGCGGTGCCGGCACTGCGGACGCCTGCTCCATCCCAAATGGACCCTCTGCCCCTACTGCGCGAGCCCCGTGGGCCCTCCCCCGCCGGAGACCCTGACGAAAGCCGGGGCGCTGGAGGCTGCCCCGGTCGGAGGTCCAGCCGTGGCCGCTGCAGGCGCAGACCCGGAGTCCCCCTCCCCACAGGCCCTCTCACCCGCTGAAGGGGACGAAGCCGCCCCGGACACCCTGGAGCCCGGGCCTCTGGAGCCGGAGGTCTGAGCGCGGCCCGAGGTCGTCAACGCCCGACGCCAACGCCCTATCCCCTGTGCCGCCCACGAGTCCTGGGAGGTCCCCACCCGTGGTCCGTGGCACCCACCGCCTCCCCTGGAGGCTGCAGCTGTACCTGTGGCTCGCAGCCCAACTGTACGGCCCTCTGGCCTGGGCCTACGACGCCGTCAGTTGGCTGGTGAGCCTGGGCCACTGGGCCGGGTGGCGGCGTCAGGCCCTGGACCACGTCCGGGGGAGGCGCGTCCTGGAGGTGGGGTTCGGCACCGGCGACCTCCTCTCGGAGATGGCCTGCCGCGGCCTGGAGGTGGTGGGCCTGGACCCCTCGGCGGCCATGCACCGCATCGCGGCGCGGAAACTCCGGCGGAAGGGCCTTTCCGTCCCCCGGGTGCGGGCCGCGGCTCAGGCCATGCCCTTCCCGGACAGGTCCTTTGACACGGTGGTGACGACCTTCCCCGCGGAGTACATCGCGGACCCGGCCACCTGGCGGGAAGTGGCGCGGCTCCTGCGGACGGCGTCCGACGGGGGGCGCTGGATCGTGGTCGGGGCCTGGGTGGAGTACCGGCACCCGCTCCTGGCGCGCCTCGTGCGGCTCCTCTTCGGCCGGCCCCCGGGCCAGGCCCTGAACCGCTGGCCCGAAGCGGCGGAGGAGTTCGGCTTCCGGGCCACCTTTCTGGAGGGGGAAGGCAAATGGGTGCGCGTGCCCGTCCTGGTGCTGGACAAAGCCCTACCAGAGGGAGGGGAGGAGCCATGCGCAGGTCCGTCGCCCTGCTGATGGCCCTCTTCCTCGCCGGCTGCGCAGGAGAAGCCCCCACGGCTACGCCGACCTCACCCCCTCGCCCCACCCCCGTCCAGACCATCACCCTGTTCCTGGCCGGCGACGTGATGACCGGGCGGGGCATTGACCAGGTCCTTCCCCACCCCAACGATCCCATCCTCCACGAGCCGTACATGCACGATGCCCGCGGGTACGTGGACCTGGCCGAGCGAGCCCACGGCCCCATCCCCAGGCCGGTGGATTTCGCCTACATCTGGGGCGACGCCCTGGAGGAATGGGCGCGGCGCGCGCCCGACGTGAAGATCGTCAACCTGGAGACCAGCATCACCACCAGCCTGGACTATTGGAAGGACAAGGGCATCCACTACCGCATGCACCCGGAAAACGTCCCCTGCCTGACCGCAGCGGGGTTCCACTGCTGCGTCCTGGCCAACAACCACGTGCTGGACTGGGGGTACGCCGGCCTCCGGGAGACGCTGGAGGTGCTGCACGCATCGGGCATCCAGACCGCAGGGGCCGGCCTCACGGCGGAGGAAGCGCAGGCCCCGGCCATCCTGGAAGTCCCGGGAAAAGGGCGGGTGCTCGTCTTCGCCTTCGGCTTCGTGACGGGGGGAGTGCCCTCCAACTGGGCCGCAGGAGAGGGCCAGCCTGGCGTCAACCTCCTGCCGGACCTCTCCGCCGAGGCACTGGAGCAGGTCCGCCAGGCCATCGCTGCTGTCAGAGAGCCGCGTGATGTGGTGGTGGTCTCCATCCACTGGGGGAGCAACTGGGGCTACTCCGTCCTCCCCGAGGAACGGGCCTTCGCCCACCACCTGATAGACGAGGCCGGCGTGGACGTGGTCCACGGCCACTCCTCCCACCACCCCAAGGGGCTGGAGGTGTACCAGGGGAAACTGATCCTCTACGGCGCCGGGGACCTCATCAACGACTACGAGGGCATCCCGGGGTACGAGCAATTCCGGCCGGACCTGACCCTGCTCTATTTCGCCCGCCTGGACACGGCGACAGGGAACCTTGTCCAGTTGGAGATGGTGCCGATGCAAATGCGGCAGTTCCGGCTCCGGCGGGCTACGGAGGCCGACGCCCGGTGGCTGCAGGAAGTGCTTGCCCGGGAGACGCGGGGGGCCACGGTGGAACTGAGCGCGGAGAGGACCCTGCTCCTGCGGTGGGAATAGGAGGCGGCCCTCCAGAAAACGCCGCCACCGGATGCCGGGAGCAAATTGCA
Organism: Anaerolineae bacterium; assembly: GCA_049969295.1. Lineage (GTDB taxonomy): Bacteria > Chloroflexota > Anaerolineae > DTPP01 > DTPP01 > DAOTYM01. The sequence goes on from JBMFPD010000192.1 coordinate 6,036, forward strand.
TGGACGCGCCATGCAAAGGCCTTCCCGTGGATGCCTCCGGGACGGTTCAGGCACCGCCCCCTTCGCCAGTGACCCGCCTCAGCCACTCCAGGATGGGCGGCCAGTGCTCCGGCGCGGGACCGGACACCTCGTGGCCCGCGCCAGGATAGGGGTGGACGGTCAGGTCCTCCGTGCCGAGAGCCCGCGCCAGACGCCACGCGTCGCTGAAGGGCACCACCGTGTCCTGTGTGCCGTGTCCCAGGAAGACGGGGCAGCGGACCCGCGGCGCCGCCTCCTC
>JBMFPD010000193.1:0-6305 GCA_049969295.1 Anaerolineae bacterium
GCAGGCCTTCCGCCTGGGGAAGGCCTCGCTGCTTGCCGCCCTCTATGCGGCGGTGGGGTGGGTGGTGGCCAGGGCCGTCTTTTCCGAGAGGTGGCGGTGGGTTGCGGCGGGGACGGCTGTGGGCACCCTCCTCGTGCTGCTGTACCTGTTCCCCCTCGCTGCGCTCCTGGGATGGCAGATCATCTCCCCCTATGCCCCTTTCTTCGGCCTGGACATCCACCTGGGGGCCGGCGTGCCGGACCTGAGCCTGGACCGCCTGGCCATCGGCGGCCTCGTGGCCCTGGTGCTGGGGCGGGTGGTGCTGGGCCGGCAGCGGCTCGCACCCTTCACCCGCACCGACGCCCTGATCCTGGTCTTCTGCCTGGCCTATGGCGTCTCGGGGAGCATCTCGTACCTGGGACCAGTGCAGGCCTACCAGGCCCTCTTTGATGCCGTCTACACCCCGATCCTCGTCTACTTCGTGGCGAAGAACCTGGTGCGGACACGCCGGGACCTGAACTGGGTGGTGGGAGCCCTGGCGGTCATCGCCACCTATCTGGCCGTGCTGGCCATCCGGGAGCAGATCACCGGGGAGGTCCTGTTCCAGCCTATGGGGCGTTCCACGCGCTACACAGAGCACATCCGCCGCGTGGCGAGCCTTCTGGGCAACCCGGTGTTCATTGACATCATCATCTCCATGACCCTGCCTCTCTTCCTGGTGCGGGTCCTCCAGACCGCCTCGTTCTGGAAGAAGGCGGTGGGGGTTGTGTTGGCAGGGATGTGGGGCCTTGCAGTCTACCTGACCTTCGTGCGGGCGGGCTGGCTGGGCCTCTTCCTGAGCCTGCTCACGCTTGCGGCGTTCTGGCCGCGCTTCCGCAAGCCCTTCCTCCTGGTGGTGGTGCTGGGGGGCATCCTCCTCGCCCTCAACTGGGCGCAGATCACCAGCAGTTACGTCTACACGGAGCGGCTGACCTTCACCAAGTCCATTGACTACCGCACGGAGGGGATGAACCTGGCCTGGCGGGTCTTCCTGCGCTATCCCCTGGTGGGGGTTGGGTTCGCCAACTTCGGGACCATCGCCTCCAAGGAGTTCGGGTGGCAGCCGGAACGATGGGTGCCGCCGTCGCCCCACAACTCGTACCTCTATATCGCTGTCTCCGGGGGTCTCCTGGCCCTTATCCCCTACCTTCTCCAGTTCCTGAGCATCCTGTGGGATGGCTGGAGCCTGTACCGACGTGGGCAGTGGGACGCGTCGGTGGACCGGCCGATGCTGGGGGCGTTCCTGGCCGCTATGGTGGGGTATCTGGTGCCCATCGCCACCCTGGAGATAGAGGCTTCCAAGTTCACCAACATGCTTTTTTACCTTATCGTCGGTGGCGTGTTGGGGATGTATCTGTGGCAGGGGGAGCCGATGGGGGTGGCAGTGCGCCGCATCCGGGAGGGGCGGGGACCGTGAGGATCGCGTTGGTGGGAGCCTATCCCTCCGACCTCAATGTCGTGGAAGGCGGCGTGCATTCGGTCCTGACGTACCTGGTGGAGGGCCTCCAGCGGGAAGCAGATGTGGAAATCCACGTGGTTACGGCGGTCTCGCCAGGGGAGGACGCCCGGGTGCGTGAGGTCGGGGGGGTGCACGTCCACCCGGTCCAGTGGTTGCGCTTCAAGCGCCTCACGTTTGCCTGGCGTGAGGTGCGCCGGATGCGGGCCGCGCTCCAGGAGATCCGGCCGGATGTGGTGCACGGCCACGGCCCGCCAGCCCCGTACGCCATGGCTGCCTTCACCTCCGGGTTCCCCAACGTGGTGACCTGGCACGGGGTGATGTTCCGGGAGGCCGCGGTGGTGCCGGGGCTGCGGGCCAGACTGGTGTACGCCCTGGACATCCTGCACGAGCGCTACTGCTGGAGCCGGATGCGGAACGTCGTCGCCATCAGCCCGTATGTGATCCGGGAATACGGCCACCTGAGCAGAGTGCGGTTCTTCCTGGTGGAGAACCCCGTCGCTGATCGTTTCTTCCGCATTGACGGCGAGGGCGATGCCGACACCATCCTGTGCGCGGCGCGGCTTATCCCGCGCAAGGACATCCTGACCCTGTTGCAGGCCTTTGCCCGCCTGCGGGAGATGCGGCCGGGCGTGCGCCTGCGGATCGCGGGCGAGATGTCCTCGGAGCCGGCCTATGCCCGCCGCTGCCTGGAGTTCGCGGCCCAGGCGGGGTTGGAAGGGGCGGTGCAGTTCCTGGGGCAGCTGACCGAAGAGGCGATCCTGGAGGAGTACAGGCGGGCTGCGGTGGTGGTGCTCTCATCCCGCCAGGAGACAGCCCCCATGGTGGTGAAGCAGGCCATGGCGGCTGGGCGGCCGGTGGTGGCCACCCCTGCCGGGGGCGTGCCCTGGCTGGTCCAGGACGGGGTGACGGGCTTTGTGGTCCCCTTTGGCGACGCGGAGCGCATGGCTCTGGCCCTGCGGCGTCTGCTGGACGATGCCGCACTGCGCCGGTGGATGGGGGAGAGGGGACGGGCCCAGGCCCTGGAGCGCTTCCACGCCTCTGTGGTGGCGCGTAAGACGCTGGAGGTCTACCGGGAGGTGGCGCGGGAGGGTGGACGCCCCTCTGCGGTGCTGTGAGGAGAGAAGGTGCGCGATGGCAAAGCCGACAGATACAAGGCCTGAAGTGGTGCTGATAGCGCCGCAGCTTGTCTCGCCCTGGAACTACGCTCGCCGGGGGAACGTGGACCCCCCGATGGGCCTGCTGTCCATCGGCAGCCTGCTGCAGGAACGAGGGTTTCGGGTGACCATCATTGACGCTTGCGTGAATCCCGATTATATGGAGGAAGTGCAGGCGGTTCTGGAGCGCCGGCCTGTGTATATTGGCATCTCGGCGATGACCTCCCAACTGGTCAACGGCCTGGAGATCGCGCGCTTCATCCGGGAGCACCGACCGGACATCCCGCTCGTGTGGGGCGGCGTGCACCCGTCCCTCTTTCCCCACCAGACGGTCCAGCATCCCCTGGTGGATGTGGCTGTGCTGCGGGAAGGGGAGTATGCTGCGTTGGAACTGGCCCAGGCCTATGCCGAGACGGCCAGGCCAGACCTCTCCCGCATCCGCGGGCTGGCGTACAGGGAGGATGGCCGGGTGAGGCTGACGGAGCCGCGGCCCTACTCGCCCCTGGACGCATTGCCCTTCCCCAACTACGACCTCTTGGAGGTGGAACGGTACTTCTACCCAGACCTGGAGCCGGGGAAGACCAACCGTCAGCGTACCCTGATGCTGCACACCGGGACGGGATGTCTGTTCCGTTGCGCCTTCTGCGTGAACCCCATCCTCTACCAGCGGCGCTACTACCCCAAGAGCGCCCGTCGCATCCTGGAGGAGATGGCGTACCTGAAAAAGCGGTACGGGGTGGAATACATCGTCTTTCGGGATGAGGACTTCTTCTCCCACAAGGCGCGAGTGCGGGACCTGGTCCAGGGGCTCAGGGAGCAGGGCCTCCAGGTGGGATGGTACACCAACTGCCGCGCCAGTTACTTCCGCCCCACGTACCTGTGGGACGACACGCTCGCCGACTTGCGGGCCGCTGGGTGCGACCGGCTGGCTATCGGCGTGGAGTCCGGCTCGCAACGGGTTCTGGACGAAATCATCCGCAAGGACATCACTCTGGAGCAGGTGGAGACCGCTGCGAGGCTGTGCCACCGGCATGGCATCCAAGTAGGCTATTCCTTCATCATCGGTGTGCCAGGCGAGACGAGGGAGGAGATGATCGCCACGCTGCGCTTCATGAAGCGCCTGAAAGAGCTCCAGCCGGACTGCTACTTTTTCGGCCCCCAGGTCTTCCGTCCCTACCCGGGTTCAGAACTCTACGACAAGGCGCTGGAGCACGGCTTCCACCAGCCCGAGCGCCTGGATGACTGGGTGGGGGCCGTGAGCGAGGAGACGGGCTTCCTGGATGCCCGGGCGCTCCCCTGGGTTGGCGATGTGCGCTTTGTACAACAAGTGAGCGTGCTGCGGTCTTTCTTATTTGAGCGCTGGGAAGAGGTGTGGCGGCAGCCTCTGGACTGGAGGTTCCCGGTGCGGGTGGCCGTCACAGCCCTGGCCAAGTTCCGGCTGCGTTTCAACTTCTGGGCGCTGCCGGTGGAGTTGCCCGGCTACAGGCTCTACAGCGACGTGCTGCGTCCGCTCCTCCTGCGGCGGCATGCCCGGAGGCAAGCGCGCCGCCTGGCTGTAGAAGGGGGCAGGGCGCAGGGCAAGCAGGCCTGACACGGGGCCGCGTGTTGGGGGTGGCGGGATTGGCAAGCCCTTGCAGGGGAAGTCCAGCCAGGGCCTGGGGTCTGGGAGCCGCGCTCGTGCTGGCTCTGGCCGTGCGGCTCCTTGTGCTCGTCCTCTATCCCCAGCCGGTGGCCCACGACGCCTTGACCTACGACGCCCTGGGGTGGAACCTGGCAGCCGGCCACGGCTACGTGCTGGATCCGGGCGGCCCGCCTACGGCCGTGCGGGGGCCGGTCTACCCCCTGTTCCTGGCGGGCCTCTACGCCCTCTTTGGGCACCGGTACGGGGCTGTGTACGCGGCGCAGGTCGCGGTGGACCTTGCGTCGTTGGCCCTGACCTATGCGCTGGCCTGGCGGATCTACCGCCATCGGGGGGTGGCCACCCTCGCGGCCGTGGGATACGCGCTGTACCTGCCCTTTGCCCTGCAGGTGGGCCAAGTGATGACGGAGACCCTCTTCACCGCGCTCCTCCTTCTGGGGGTGTGGGCCTTCTTCACCGCGGTGGAAAGGGGGCGAGGAGGCCGTGCCTGGGGGCTCCAGGCTGCAGCGGGTGCGGTCCTGGGGCTGGCCGCGCTGACCCGGCCGGCGGGGATGGTGGTGCCCCTGGCCCTCGCTGCGGCCCTGGTGTGGCTCCTGCGTCCCTGGAGGCAGGCTCTGGCGCAGGGAGCAGTGCTCTGCGCGGCCTTCGCCGTGGTGCTCCTCCCGTGGACCTGGCGCAACTGGCACCTGTTCGGCACCTTCGTCCCCACTTCCACGCTGGGCGGGGTCAACCTGTACCTGGGCAACTTCTCCCTGGACCGGGAGGAGTACCTCACGGCGCAGACGGCGGAGGAGACGCGCCGCATGCTCATCCTGGTCCGGGCGCTGGAGAGGGAGCGCGCCTCCCTCAACGAGGCCCAGTTGGACCAGGCCTTCCAGGAGAAGGCCCTGGCTCTCATCCGGGCGCACCCGTTCCGCTACCTGCACCTTTCAGCCAACCGGCTGGTGCGCCTCTGGTTCAACCTGGGGTACGGGGAGGAGCCGCCCTCCGCGGCGAGTTGGACGCTGGCCGGGACCCATGCGCTGTTCCTCCTCCTGGCGGCGCGGGGCCTGTGGCGGGAGCAGCCCGGGGCAGCGCGGAAGGCGTGGGCTCTGGTGGCTGTGCTCATCCTCTTCACCCTCTTCCATGCGGCCATCCTGGCCTACGTGCGGTTCCTCTTCCCGGTGGTGCCCCTGGTGCTGGTGGTCGCGGCGCGGGGCGCGTGGCGGTTGGCAGGGCGGGAGGGGGCATGATGCGTCGGCTCCGAGTGGCGCTCCTGACCCTCTATCCCCTGCATCCCGAGAGGCCCGACAGCATCCCTGGCGGGGTGTGGGCGGTGGGGTACAACCTGGCGCGCCTCCTGGGCCAGTTCCCGGACCTGGAGTTGCACGTTGTCCACTGCGACGCCCGGCTGGAGGAGGACCGGACCGTGGAACGGGACGGGGCCACGGTGCACTACCTGGCGGTGCGCCGCCGGCCCTGGCGCTTGAGCATCCAGGGGGCGGTGCGGCGGATGGCTGCCTTTCTGAGGGGCTTGAAGCCCGATGTGGCCAACGCCCACGCCGCCCAGTACGCCTACGCCGCGGTGCGGGCTGGCGTGCCGACGGTCTACACGGTGCACGGGGTGGTGCGGCAGGAGTTCTGGGCCTTCCCGTGGCGGCGGCGTTGGACCCTTGTCCTGCCCATCTTCTACGACACGGTGGCGGCGCGGCGGGCCCAGGCCATGGTGGCCATCAGCCCTTACGTGGTGCGGGAGTATGGGCGGCGCGCCCGTGCGCCTTTCCACCGCATTGAGGTCCCCATCAGCCCGGAGTTCTTCGGCGTGGAAGGGGTGGGGAATTCAAAGGTCCTCTTCACTGCGGGGAACCTGAACGAACGGAAGGATTACCTGACCATGCTGCGGGCCCTTGCCCTGGTGCGGCGGGAGGTGCCGGAGGTGGAACTGCGCATCGCCGGCACGGGCGACGCGGCCTACCGCGCCCGCCTGGAGGCGTTCATCCGGGGGGAGGGGTTGGAGGGGAACGTGCGCTTCCTGGGGGTGCTGGACCGGGCGGGG
>JBMFPD010000194.1:0-6263 GCA_049969295.1 Anaerolineae bacterium
AGGCAGCGAAGCCGCCATCTATCGGGATGACCGCACCGTGCACGAAGGAAACAGCCTCCGAGGCCAGCCAGAGGACCGCGCCCACCAGGTCCTCCGGGTCGCCGAAGCGGCCCATGGGGGTGTGCTCCAGGATGGCTCTCCCCCGCGGGGTCAGTTCGCCCGTGGCCTGGTCCAGGAGGAGGAAGCGGTTCTGCTCCGTGAGGAAGAAGCCCGGGGCGATGGCGTTGACCCGGATGCGGGGGGAGTAGGTCTGGGCCATGTGGACGGCGAGCCACTGGGTGAAGTTGCTCACCGCGGCCTTGGCCGCCGAGTAGGCCACGGTGCGGGTCAGGGGCCGGAAGGCGGCCATGGAGGAGATGTTGATGATGCAGCCGCTCCCCTGCTGGGCCATCGGCCGGCCGAAGACCTGGCTGGGGAGGATGGTCCCCAGGATGTTGAGGTCAAAGACCCAGCGGATGGCCTCCGCTGGGAGGTCAAAGAAGGAGAGGTCCTCGCTGGTGGTGGCTTCCCGCTTGTTGCCTCCGGCCCCGTTGATGAGGAGGTCCACACGGCCGAAGGCCCCGAGCACCTTCCGCGCCGCCTCCTCTACGCTGGCCCGGTCCAGGACGTCCACCTGGACGGCAAGGGCCTCGCCCCCTGCCTCCCGCAACTCCGCGGCCACTCGCTCCGCGCCAGGGAGGTTGAGGTCCAGGATGGCGACTTTGGCCCCGCAGCGGACCAGGGCCCGGGCCATGGTGCTGCACAGAACCCCCGCGCCGCCCGTCAGGACGGCGACCTTTCCCGTGAAGTCGTAGGTTTTCGCTACGTCCATCGCACTGTCTTCCCCTGTACCGATTGGGTGTAATGGCGCTTCTTCATCCGCGCCAGGTGGGCGAAAGTCTCTTCAATGTACTGCACCGTGCGCTCCACGGCGGCCGCAAAGGCTTTTTCCCCCTTCTCCGCCGAGGCCAGGCTGGGCCGCCCCCAGACCCCGTCGGGGCACAGGCTCTGGAAGGAGGTGAAGTCCACAAGCCCCTTCCAGGTGTCGGGCACGTGGTCCGGCCCTCGGCCTTTCACCCACTGGGGGGCCAGGTGCAGCATCAGGGAGGTCGTGAGTTCCCCGGCGTGGAGGTCCTCGTCCGCGCTCTCCAGGATCTTCCGGAGGTCCTCCGCGGCCACGGTGAAGGGCTGGACCCAGAGGGCATCCAGTTCGGGGATGTCGTAGTTCAACTGGCGCACCGCGGTCTTGACGATGTAGTTCTCCCGCGGGCACACGGTGGTCTCCGTAGCCCCGCCCAGCCCGTTGAGGACGGCTACCCGCCGGATGCCTTGGCGGACCAGCGACTCCACCAGGTCGTAGACCACGTCCATCAGGGTGGACCACTCCAGGGCCACCGCCCCGGGCAGGCCCCAGTGGGCCTCGCTGGTCCCCAGAGGCAAGGTGGGGAGGAGGTAGACCGTCCCCCGGAGGCGCGCCGCGACCTCCCGCGCCAGCGCGTCCAGGATGAAGTTCACCGCCCCCACCGGCAGGTGGGGGCCCTGGGGCTCCACCCCGCCGATGGGCAGGAGGGCGATGTCCGGTTTGGCGTCCCTCACCTCAAAGGAGGTGTTGCGGTAGTCCAGGAGCATCGTCACGCCTCCTTTCCGGCCCGGCGCAGGGCTTCCACCCGGGCGAAGGTCTCCCGGGCCCACGCGGCGATGTGCTGCACCTCGTAGGCGGTGGCCCGCTCCCCCTTCTCCGCGGTGCCGGAGGAGGGGTGGCCCCACACCCCCCACTCGCTGAGGAAGCCCATGTAGGCGTAGTCCAGGAACTCCCGGCCCACGGGAGGGAGGTAGTCCACCCGCTCCTCCTTCACCCACTCAGGGTGGAGGTAGAGGAGGCGGGAGGTCTCGCTCTCGTTGGCGTGGACGCCCACGCCTTTTTCCCACAGAGGGGCATCCCCCGGGCGAGGGGAGAGCGCGAGGGGCGGCATGAGGACGATGGTGTCCGGATAGGTGCGGTTGAGGCGGCGGATCTCCGCCTCCAGGACGAAGTTCCCCCCGTGGCCGTTGAGGAGGAGCACCTTGCGGAAGCCCTGGGCCCGCAGCGAAAGGACCACATCCCGCACCACTGCAGCCAGGGTTTTGGGCTTGAGCCAGACGGTGCCGGCCATGGGGCCGTGGCACTCGCTCATGCTAAAGGGGAGGGCCGGCACGAGGAAGGCGTCCAACTCTTCGGCGACCCGCCGGGCCAGGTCGCTCACGGCGAGCCAGTCCGTGCCCAGGGGCAGGTGGAGCGAATGCTGCTCCGTCGCGCCGATGCCGAAGACGGCGATCTCCGGCCGGCGCTCGCCGATCTCCCGCGAAGTGTTCGTAGCATCCAGCACCTTGCGCACCTCCTGAGATCCTTTCTCCAGGGAAGGGGCATCACAAATGCCGCAGCCTGGGGTCCAGGGCATCCCGCAGGCCGTCCCCCACGAAGTTGATGCTGATGACGGTGAGGGAAATGAGGGCACCGGGATAGATGGCCAGCATCGGGTTCACGCGGAAGAAGCGCTGGGCGTTCTGGAGCATGTTCCCCCAGGAGGCCGTGGGGGGCTGGATGCCGTACCCCAGGTACGAGAGGGCCGACTCGGCCAGGATGGCCGCCGCCACCTGGAGGGTGGCCGCGACGATGATGGACGGGACCACGTTGGGCAGGATGTGGCGGGTGATGATGCGCCAGTCGGAGGCACCCAGCAGACGGGCGGCCACCACGAATTCCCGCTCCTTGAGGGACAGGAACTCCCCCCGGACGATGCGCGCCACGCCGGTCCACGAGAGGAAGCCCAGGATCAGCACCACGAAGAGGAGGGTCTTCTTCAGGAAAGCCCCCAGCACCATCGCCAGAGGGATCATCGGGATGGAGAGGAGGACGTTGATCCCACCGCAGATCCAAGCGTCTACCCGGCCTCCGTAGTAGCCGGCCAGGGCGCCCACGAGGGTGCCGATGGTCACCGTGAGGATGGAGACGGAGAGACCCACCGTGAGCGAGATGCGGGAGGCGTGGATCAGACGGCTCAGTTCGTCGCGCCCCACGTCGTCCGTCCCCAGGGGGTGCTTGGGGGAAGGAGGCGCGAGGAAGTCGTACGTGACGGCGTTGGGGTCGTAGGGGGCCACCAGAGGGGCTCCGACGGCCCCGAGGACCATCAGGAGGAGGATGACCAACCCGACGAGCGCCAGCCGGTTGCGGGCGAAGCGGTGCCAGAGGGGCTCGCCCCGGCCCACAGCCCGCTCGCCCCGCCGGAGGACCTCTGCCGAGGGAAGGGATTCTGCCGCTTGCATCTTGGCCTACCTAAAGATTCAGGGCCTTGCCCCTACCCCCGCCGCCTGCGGCGGCACCCGGGGATGGGAGAGGTGCCCAATCTCTAACCTCACCCCTACCCCCTGCCCCCTTCCCCTCTCCGAGCCGGAGAGGGGAAGGGGGTTGGAAGGAGGGAGAGGTCCATCCCGCCCCCTACTCCAGCCGGATGCGGGGGTCCGCCCACGCATAGCACAGGTCTGCCACCAGGTTCCCCAGGATGACCAGGATGGACATGAGCATGAACGACGCCATGAGGACAGGATAATCGCGCCCGGTCAGGGATTCGGCCAGGAGCCGCCCCATCCCTGGCCAGGCGAAGACCACCTCCGTGATCATCGCCCCACCGATGAGGCGGCCCCCCTCCAGCCCCACCAGGGTGATGAGGGGGATGAGGGCGTTCTTCAGGGCGTGGCGGTTGACGACCACCCTTTCCTGCAACCCTTTGGCGCGGGCCGTGCGGATGTAGTCCTGGGCCATGACCTCCAGCATGCTGGAACGGACGTAGCGGCTCCAGGCAGCGATGTTCAGCGTGGCCAGCACGCAGGCGGGGGGCAGGAGGTGCCACAGGCGGTCCCACAGGTTGAACCCCATGCCGATGGTCATCATGCCCCCGGTGGGGATGATGCGGATCCGCACGGAGAAGAAGAGCAGGACCACCATCCCCAGCCAGAAGGTGGGGATGGAGACCCCCAGCATGGCGATGGCGTTGGCCAGGTACTGCACAAAGCGGTTGCGGTACAGGGCCGTGAAAATGCCGAACGGGATGGAAAAAACGAGAGCGATGAGGAGCGACGTCCCCACCAGGACGACGCTGGGCCAGATGCGCTCCCCGAGGACTTCCGTCACCTTGCGGCCGAACTTGTAGGAAAGGCCCCAGTCCCCCGTGAGCATCCCCTTGAGCCAGCGGGCGTACTGGATCGGCAGGGGGTCCCGGAGCCCGAGGCGCGCCTCAATGCGCTCCAGTTCCGCCTGGTCCACGTTGGGGGCCATGGCGTAGACGGCCATGGGCCCGCCCGGCGCAAGGTGCAGGATGGCGAACATGACGATGGAGACGGCCCACAGGGTCGGAATGGCCTGCAGAAGCCTGCGGATCAGGTACCTGCTCATCTCGCCTCACCGTGGGAGGTCCAGGGCCATCCGGCAGCGGTGGTTCTCACCTCACCCCTACCCCCGCCGCCTACGGCGGCACCCCCTTCCCTCCCCGCACGCGGGGAGGGAAGGGGGCTCTGGGGGGAAGGGAGGCATCTACCCGCTGCAGGGCCAGGAACTTTCCTTTGTGGCTCCCCCAAGATGCGACCGCAACCCTCGGACCAGCAGTGAAGGGGTTACTCCACCCACCACTCGCTGGCGTTCCACATCTCGTTGTAGCCGGGGGCCGGCTTGTAGCCGTGCACCCGCTTGTTCACCGCCGTGGTGTTGACCCGCCAGCCGATGAACAGTTGCGGCACCTTCTCGGCGATGATGGCCTGGGCCTCCCAGAGGTACTCCTTCCGCTTCTCCCGGTCCGCCGTCTGCTGGCTGGCGAGGATCAGTTCGTCCACCCGCGGGTCGCTGAAGCCGACGTAGTTGTTGCGGTTATTGAACTTCACGCGGTCCAGGTAGAGGTCACCGATGTCCGGGTCCACGTAGCGGGCGATGTAGGAGTAGGTCGTCTCAAACTCGTTGTTGGGGTGCATCTTGCCGAACATGGTGGCCACGTCCACCAGGTTGATCTCCGCCTGGATGCCGATCTCCTTCCACTGGGCGTGGACCAGGGAGAGGAGCTGCACCCGGATCTGCTCGCCGGCGATGTTGGCCGTCTCAAACTTGAGAGGCGTGCCGTCCGGGACGCCCTCCACCCCGTGGGCCTCGCGGATGCCATCTCCGTTCTCGTCCCGCCAGCCCACCTCCTCCAGGAGGGCCTTGGCCTTCTCCGGATCGTAGCGGAACTTCTTGATGTTGGGGTTGTAGGCCCACAGTTGCGGGCTGATGGGACCGTCGGCTGGCTCGGCCAGGCCCTGGTACACCTTCTGGCACACCATTTCCTTGTCAAAGCCGTAGGCCAGCGCCTGGCGGGTCCGCACGTCCTTGAAGAGGGGGTGGTTGTTGTTGATCCAGATCAGCCACGGGCTGAGGGACTGGACGGTGATGCGCTCCACGTTGGGCATCTTGTCCAGGAGGAGGGCCAGGTCGTCCTGGACCCGGAACTGGATGTCCACCTCGCCGGTCTCGGTCATGTTGAGGAGGGTGTTGGCGTCCGGGACGACGCGGTAGACGATCTCGTCCAGGTAGGGCTGCCCCTCAATGAAGTAGTTGGGGTTCTTGACCACGGTGATGTGGTCGCCGGCCACCCACTCCTTGAACATGAAGGGGCCGGTCCCTACGGGGGCGCGGAACCACGGATGGGCGTTGAGTTCCTGGGCTGAGAGGCCGCCGAGGATGTGCTTGGGCAGGATCTGGACGTTGGAGACCCGCATCATGAAGGGCGCGTCCACCTGCTTGAACTTGAAGACCACGGTGTAGGGGTCCGGCATCTCGCACGATTCAATGCGGTCCCAGCCCACGCGGGAGCGGACGTCTGTCCCCTCCATCATCATGACTTCGTAGGTGAAGCAGACGTCCTCGGCGGTGAAGGGCTGCCCGTCGTGCCACTTGACGTCCTTCCGCAGGCGGAAGGTCCAGGTGAGGCTGTCCTCGGAGATGCCGCCGTTCTGGACGGAGGGGACTTCGGTGACCAGGATGGGGTAGAACTCGTTCTTGTCGTTCACCCCGACGAGGGGATGGTTCATCAGCCCTGCGACTTCCATGGCCACCGAGAGGCCCGTGATGGGGGTCCAGAAGCGGTCGGGTTCCTGGCGGTGGGCCACCACGACGCGGCCGCCCGCCTTGGGCTTGACCTCCTTCTCCACGACCACGGTCTGGACGACCGGTTTCTCCACGACCTTCTCTTTTTCCACGACCACGGGGGTGGGTGCGGCGCAGG
>JBMFPD010000195.1:0-6210 GCA_049969295.1 Anaerolineae bacterium
GGTGGGTGTGGATACCACAGGAGTGGCCCTCGGGGGGCGTGGCGTGGGGATGAGGGGTGGTGTGGGCGTGGCCGGTGGCTCCGCAGTGGGGGGTACGGGCGCAGGGGTAGGGCTTGCCAGAGCCACCCGGGAGAAGAGGGCCTCCAAATGGGGTAGGACGGTCACGAAGGCGCTGATGCCCACGTAGGCCCCCAGGCAGAAGATGACCAGGATGACGAGGAACGCCAGGGCGTAAGAGCGTCGGCTCATGTTGCTCCCCCGGAGAATGGAGACGGACCAGTTTCTCTCAGTATAGCACGAGATGGCCCAGGGGGAAAGGCCGTCCACGGGTTTCGGGCAGGGCCGTCTCGTTTTGTAGGAAGGCGCAGAGGGCACGCCAGGGGGCGTGCCCTACGGTCTGAAAGAGGTGGTGGCGGGGTGAGGTCGGGGCGCACCTCTCCCATCCCCCGGCCCTTCCCTCTGTGGCTCAACACCTGGGGCCTCTCTCCAGAGGAGCGTTCAGGGGGCCGCAGAGCGCAAACGTAGGGGCACAGCGTCGCTGTGCCCCTACCAGGCGACACGGGCGTGCCGCGCTGCCCACAATGCTCACTGGGGCCAGGCACCAGGCTCTTGTGCTGCCCTACGCGCCTCCCGGCCTGGGGCCTTCCCAGGTGGCCCCGTCCCCGGCCATCAGGTAGCGGTGGATGTCGGCCGCGGCCCGCTTGCCGGCGCCCATGGCGCTAATGACGGTGGCCGCGCCAGTGACGATGTCGCCCCCTGCCCAGACCCGCGGCTTGGTGGTGCGGCCGGTCTGCTCGTCGGCCACCACGGTGCCCCAGCGGGTCCGCTCCAGCCCTTTGGACTCAAAGAAGACGAGGGGGTTCGGGCGCGTCCCCAGGGCCATGATGACGATGTCCACTTCCAGGTCAAACTCGGTGCCCGGCACGGGGATGGGCCGGCGGCGGCCGCTCGCATCCGGCTCGCCCAGTTCCATGCGGATGCAGCGCATGGCCCGCACCCACCCCTTGTCGTTGCCCAGGATCTCCACCGGGTTCGTCAGCCAGTGGAACTGGATCCCCTCTTCAATGGCGTTGTGGAGTTCCTCGGCCCGGGCAGGAGCCTCGGCCCTGGACCGCCGGTACACGATGAAGACTTCCTCTGCGCCCAGGCGCAGGGCGGAACGAGCGCTGTCCATGGCCACGTTCCCCGCCCCGACGACGGCCACCCGGCGGCCGACCTTGACAGGTGTGTCGTACTCCGGGAAGAGGTAAGCCTTCATCAGGTTGACGCGGGTGAGGAACTCGTTGGCCGAGTAGACACCGTTGAAGTTCTCGCCAGGGATGTCCATGAACATGGGCAGGCCGGCCCCGGTCCCCAGGAAGACCGCATCGTACTTTTCTTTGCCCAGGATCTCATCCAGGGTGAGGGTCTTGCCCACCACCACGTTGAGTTCAATCTTCACCCCCAGGGATTTGACGTAATCCACCTCGGCGTAGACGATGTCCTTGGGGAGGCGGAACTCCGGGATGCCGTAGATGAGGACGCCGCCCGGGGCATGGAGCGACTCGAAGATGGTGACCTCGTGGCCCAGCCGCGCCAGGTCGGCAGCACAGGTGAGCCCGGCCGGGCCGCTGCCCACCACGGCCACCCGCTTGCCGGTGGGAGGCGGCAGTTGGGGCCGGCGCACACCCTGGCGCAGTTCCCAGTCGGCCACGAACCGCTCCAGCCGCCCGATGGCCACGGGCTCGTCCTTGCGCCCCAGGACGCACTGCGCCTCGCACTGGGTCTCCTGGGGGCAGACGCGGCCGCAGATGGCCGGCAGGTTGTTCTTGTCCTTGAGGAGTTCCACTGCTTTCCACATCTCTCCTTCGCGGAGGGCCAGGATGAACTCCGGGATGCGCACCTCCACGGGGCAGCCGGTCACGCAGAGGGGCTTCTTGCACTGGAGGCAGCGCTGGGCTTCCAGAACGGCCCGCTCCAGCGGAAGGCCCAGGGCCACCTCGTCGAAGTTGCGCCGCCGGACCTGCGGGTCCTGCGTCGGCATCTGCTGGCGGGGGATCTTCTCCCGTTTGGTCGGCTTCGGTTCAGTCATCGGGCCACCCTCTGTGCTCGTTCGGCTTCTATGCAGCGGCATTCGTGCTCAAACTTTTCCAGGGATCGCTTCTCCTCTTCCAGGTAGATCCGCTGGCGGCTCAGGAGGAGGTCCCAGTCCACCTCGTGGCCGTCAAACTCGGGGCCGTCCACGCAGACGAAGCGGGTGCGCCCTCCCACTTCCACCCGGCATGCGCCGCACATCCCCGTGCCGTCCACCATGATGGAGTTCAGGCTGACGATGGTCCGCACGCCGAAGGGCTTGGTGGTGAGGGAGCAGAATTTCATCATGATGGCCGGGCCGATGGCCCAGACGCGCTGGACCTCGTCCCGGCGGGCCTCCAGAAGTTCCTTCAGGGGTTCGGTGACCAGGGCCTTGCGGGCGTAGGAGCCGTCGTCCGTGCAGACGATGAGTTCGTCGCTCACGGAGCGCATCCGGTCCTCCCAGAAGAGGAGGTCCTTGTTGCGGGCTCCGATGATGGAGATGACGTGGTTCCCCGCCTCACGCAGGGCCCGGGCGATGGGGAAGACTGGGGCGATGCCCACGCCGCCCCCCACGCAGACTACCGTCCCATAGCGCTCAATCTCAGTGGGGAGGCCCAGGGGGCCGGTGAAACTGGCCAGGGCGTCGCCCGGCTGCATCAGGCTCAGGTGTTTGGTGGTCTTGCCCACCACCTGGAAGATGATGGTGACGGTCCCTGCCTCGCGGTCAAAGTCGGCGATGGTGAGGGGGATGCGCTCACCGTGTTCATCAATGCGGAGGATCACGAACTGACCGGCCTGGGCCTTGGCGGCCACTCGGGGGGCTTTGACCACGAAGAGTTTGGTCACAGGGGCCAGGTCCTCTCGGGCTACGATCTCATACACGTCCACCGCCTCCTTGCTGGTTTCGCGGGAGCAGCACCCGGCTTGGGGGCCCCAAACCGGCGGCATTATAAACCTGAGGGGAGGGTTTGTCAAACATTTCACGGATTGGCGCGCCTCCTCCTCTGCCCTGGCTTTTGGAGCGCCTGCTCCCGCCGTGGTATAATGGCGGCGATGTCTCTGATCACAGCCAGGGGCCTCGCCAAAGCGTACGGGGCCCAGGACGTCTTCCAGGATGTCACCCTCAGCATAGAGCGGGGGGACCGCATCGCCCTCATCGGCCGCAACGGGGAGGGCAAGAGCACCCTGCTCAAGGTCCTGGCCGGCCTGGAACCGCCCACCGCCGGGACAGTGCAGTGCGCCCGCCACCTGAGCATCGGGTATCTGCCCCAACATGCTGGCCTGGACTCGGACCTCACCCTGTGGGAGGCCATGCTGGAGGTCTTCGCCCCTCTCCTTGCCCAGCAGGAGGAACTGCGCCGCCTGGAGGCGGAGATGTCGGCCCAGGATGCGCCCGACCAGGCCCTCCTGGACCGCTACGGCGCGCTTCTGGAGGCCTTTGGCGAGGCCGGGGGCTACGAGTTTGAGGCCCGCATCCGCCAGGTGCTTGTGGGGCTCGGCCTGGGACCTGAGAAGTGGGATGAGCCAGTACGCCACCTGAGCGGGGGCGAGAAGACCCGCGCCCTGCTGGCTCGGTTGCTCCTCCAGGGGCCGGACCTGCTCCTCCTGGACGAGCCGACCAACCACCTGGACCTGCAGGCGACGGAGTGGCTGGAGGGGTTCCTGGCCACGTGGCCTGGAACGCTGGTCCTCGTGGCCCACGACCGTTACCTCCTGGACCGCCTGGCCACGCGGGTGTGGGAACTGGAGTTCGGTCGCCTGGAGACCTACCGAGGCAACTACACTGCCTACCTGGAGCAGCGGGCGGCGCGCCGGGAACGGCAGGTCCGGGAGTGGGAGGCTCAGCAGGACCTCGTCCGCCGCACGGAGGAGTTCGTGCGGCGCTATGGGGCGGGCCAGCGCAGCAAGGAGGCGCGGGGCCGGGCCAAAAGGCTGGCCCGGCTGGAGCGGGTGGAGCGGCCCAGGGAAGCCAGGACCATGGCCCTCTCCCTCCGGTCGGCCCTGCGCAGCGGGGACCTCGTGCTGGAGATGGAGGACCTCGTGGTCGGCTACCGGACGGAGGAGGGGGAGGAGAGGGCCGTCCTCTCGGTGCCAGAGGCGCGGGTCTTCCGGGGGGAGTGCGTGGCCCTCATGGGCCCCAATGGGTCGGGGAAGACCAGCCTCCTGCGCACCCTCATGGGCGAGGTCCCTCCCCTGGGCGGCACGTTCCGCCTGGGGGCGAGCGTCGTGGTGGGGTACCTGCCCCAGGGCCACGGGGACCTGGACCCCGAGGCCACCGTGCTGGAGAGCCTCCTCCAGGTGAAGGACCTTCCTCTCAGCGAGGCCCGCCACGTCCTCGGACGGTACCTCTTCTCGGGGGACGACGTCTTCAAGCCGGTGGCCGCGCTCAGCGGTGGCGAACGGAGCCGGCTCGCCCTGGCCCGCCTCGCCCTCCAGGGGGCGAACTTCCTCATCCTGGACGAACCGACCACCCACCTGGACATCCCCTCCCGGGAGGTGCTGGAGGAGGTCCTGGCGGGGTTCGGAGGGACGGTTCTCTTGGTGAGCCACGACCGCTACCTGGTGGACCGGCTGGCCGATCAGGTCTGGTGGGCGGAGGGCGGCGTCCTGGAGACTTTCGCAGGGACGTACGCCGGGTTCGTCGCGCAGCGGGAGGAGGCCCGGAAGGCGGTGCGGGAGGAAGCGCCCCGTCGGGAACGAAGGGACCTGGACCGCGCCCGCCGGAAGGAGCGGTCTGAACGGGCGCGCCTGGAGGAGACTGCGGCGCGGCTGGAGGCCCAGGTCCTGGCACTGGAGGAGGAACTGGCCCAGGTGGATGAGGCCCTGGCCGCGGCCTCGCTGGCCGGGGATGTCCCGCGCCTTGCGGAACTTGCCCGAAAGCGCCAGGCGTTGGAAGCCGCTCTGGAGGGGGCGACGGCGGCGTGGGAGGCTGCGGCGGAGGCCCTCCTGGGGGCTTGAGGGGGGAGGAGGCGTGGGCGTCGCAGGATTGTACGTCATCGGGCTCACCGGCAACATCGCCACGGGCAAGAGCGAGGTCCTGCGCATCCTCCGGGACCTGGGGGCCTACGTGGTGGATGCCGACCAGCGGGTGCACCGCCTCCTGCGGCGGGGGACGCCGGTCTACCAGCAGGTGGTGGAAGCGTTTGGGACCGGGATCCTGGACGAGGCGCAGGAGATTGACCGGCGCCGGCTGGGGGCGCGCGTCTTTGCCGACCCGGAGGCCCTGGCCCGCCTGGAACGCATCGTGCACCCGGCCGTCATCGCAGAGGTGGAGCGGGAACTGCGCGAGGTGGCCCAACGCGGTGCGCACCGGGTGGCCGTCGTGGAGGCCATCAAACTCCTGGAATCGGGCCTGGCAGATGGCCTGTGCGACGAGGTGTGGGTCGTGCACGCCAGGCCGGAACAGCAGGTGGCGCGCCTTATGGCCACGCGCGGCCTGACGGAAGAAGAAGCCCGCCAGCGCCTGGCTGCCCAGCCACCCCAGGAGGCCAAGGAGGCCCGCGCCGACTGGGTGGTGGACAACAGCGGCCCTCTGGAAGCCACCCGCCAGCAGATCAGGGCGGCCTGGGCCCGGGTGCTGCAGACCCTGGAGGAACGGGAGGCTGGAAGGGGATGGAGGTCTCCGTCCGGCGGGCCACCCGCACCGACTACCTGACCGCTCCCCGGTTGCGAGGGCCCCACGGCGAAGTTGGAGGGCTCAGGCCAGACCGGGGCTACTTCCTGGCGGAGGGGGATGGCCGGCTCCTCGGCTGCGTGGGGTGGACGGTGGAGAACCTCGTTGCCCGCCTGGAGGACGTCCGCTTAGCGCCTGTGGAGGACGGGGCAAGGGGCGAAGTCCTCCGGGCCCTTCTGGAGGCGGTGCGGAGGGCGGCGGTCGAACTGGAATGCGAGGTGGTGCTCCTAGCCCTGGATGCGGACGAGGGCGAGCGGCTTGGGCCGGTGCTCCAGGCCCTGGGGTACGAGCGCCGAGCCCCGGAGGCCCTCCCTCGCTACCACCGGGAGGCGGCCCTGGAGATCCTCCAGCCAGGACAGGTGTTGTGGGCCCGCCGCCTGCGGGAACGCCCGGTCACGCGCCCGGTGGGGTAGGGGGAGCCTTTCCCTCCCCGTGGGTGGGAAAGGCAACGTATGCGTCGTCCATCCCGGTGGCCCTGGCGT
>JBMFPD010000196.1:0-6192 GCA_049969295.1 Anaerolineae bacterium
AGACAACTGGGTGTGGCCGAGGGGATGACAGGAGAGGACGCTCTGGGCAGGCTTCTCTGAACCAGCGTTGGCCCGTAGGATGGCCGAGCGGCTAAGGACCTCAAGATCGAGAAGATTGGCCCCTTCAAGCCGCTGGCCTATTCGCAGGAGGACCGTGAGCGAGCGGTGGAGGCCCTCATCGCCAAGATTGAGGAAATACGAGGAGGGATGAAATGAAGATCGCGGCGGTTTCCGAAGACGGAGTCACCATCAGCCAGCACTTCGGCCGCGCGCCGTTCTACGTGGTTGTGACCGTGGAGAACGGGGAGGTCGTAGGCCGGGAGACGCGGCCCAAGATGGGCCATGCCCAGTTCGCCAGTGAGCCCCACGCGGAAGCGGCCCAGGGGGCCGACCCGCGCGGCCACGGCTTTGACGCTGCCGCGCAAGGCCGCCACGCCCGCATGGCCGCCGCCATCGCCGATTGCGATGTGCTTCTGGCGCGGGGGATGGGGGCCGGGGCTTACCAGAGCATGCAGCAGGCCGGCATCCGCCCGATCGTGACGGACATTCCAGCGATTGACGACGCGGTCCGGGCGTTCCTGGAGAGCCGCCTTGTGGATCACACCGAGCGCTTGCACTGATCTCCGCTGGATGCCCGAAGTGACGCGCGATCGCAGCAACGCGCCCGAGTACAACCCTACATCACCGCCACCGACCTGAACACGGGCCAGCCCTCCTTCTTCGGCGAAGACCCCTCCGACTCTATCGTGGACGCCCTCATGGCCAGCACCGCCTTGCCACCCTACTTTGGCCCCTGGCCGTACAAAGGGTGGCAATACGTGGACGGCGGCGCAGTGGCCAACGTGCCCATGCGATGGGCGGTGGCGAAAGGGGCCAGGGAGTTGTACGTCATAGACCTGACTGTGGCACCTCCCTTGCGCCCCGGCATTCGGGGATTGGTCTCGGTCATGGATCAGACCGTGGGCGCGATGCTCCACCACCAAATCTTGGAGGAGGTCCGGGCTTGCGCCCAGCAGCATATCAGGGTACACTACCTGGCCATAGAGGCCTTTGCGGCCTTGCCCATCTGGGACTTCCAGCACAGCGCGGAGATGATCGCCGAAGGCCGGCGGGCTATGGAGGGGTACCTTCAAGAGGAGGCGCGAGAACCGGGGCGGATCCGCATGCCCTGGCAGTTGCGCGTCCTCCACTGGGCGACCGAGTGGCTGCGAAGCCGCAGGCTCCGCAGGGCGGCCCTGGCCCAGCCGACGACCGGGGGTGGGGATGAGATCGGGCGGAAAGGGGAGCGCGGCTGGTGACCGACAAGACCCGGAAGTCCTTTCAAGAATACCATGTGACCGTAGTGCGCCAGGACGAGGCCCACGCGCAGGCGCATTCCCACGGTTTCACCCTGCCCCTGGGCGTGCGCCGGGGCGACCCCTCGGCCGGCTTCAACGCCGCCGAGACGCTCCTGGCTGCCCTGGGCGCATGCCTCATCACCAACCTCACCAGCCTGGCGGCCAAGATGCGCCTCCGGGTGGAGGGCGTGCGGGTAGAAGTGGAGGGGCTGCGGCAGGACGACCCGCCAGGCATCGTGCAGATCCGCTACCGCCTGATCCTGGAGAGTCCGGAGCCCCCGGAGAGACTGGAGAGGCTCCACCAACTGGCCGTGGAATGGGGCACGGTGACCAACACCCTCCTGGAGGGCGTGCCGGTGGAGGGCACGATGGAGGTGGAGACGGTCTCGGTCGCCCCGGGAACCAGCGCGGGCTCTGAGGCCGGGTGAGGGCCATGGCGGAAGAGGTCCTCCTGCGGGGGTTCACCATCACCCGGGTGATGGATTGCCTCGCCGACCCGACGAAGAACCGGGTCATCGCCGAACTGTGGGACGACGTATCCCCCATCTTCCCCTACCTGAACGCCACCGTGCCTAACCTGATCTACAACCCTGGCGCCAACTCCCTCACGGTGCGGCGCGGGGAGCGCATCCTCACCTTCTACCCCCGCGTGGCCATCATGGCCAAGGTGGATGGCGAACCGGACGCCGTGGCCCAGTTGCGCTGGTTCCAGCACCTCGTCAACGAGACCTGGCGGCGGCGCAGCGAGATCGCGCCTTCCTACGAGCGGCGGAAGGCGCTCGGCCCCCTGGACGTCTACCCCCTCTTGCCCCGGCTGAACTGCGGGGCCTGCGGCGAGCCGACGTGCATGGCCTTCGCCTTCCGGCTCCTCTGGGGAGAACGCACTCTGGACGAGTGCCCTCCCCTCCGCTCGGAGCCCTACGCCGAGCAGCGGGAGCGTCTGGGCACCCTCCTCCCGGAGGCGTGAGGGGCGGTTCACGGGGGCCCACCCAGAGAGAGGCGCGCCCGCGGTGGCCGTTGGAGGTGGCAGCGGCTGCGGCGGGCAACCCGCTGGTCGCCCCTGCCTGTCCGCCTGCGCGGGTGGGAGGCGCGCAGGGGCCTCTCAGGGGCGCTCTTGCACGCTGGAGATGCAGTGGTGGCGGACCCGCCAGGCGGAGCCGGTCGGAGGCCCCGGAAGTTTGCCCCTCTGCGGTGGGCCGTGCTATAATGCCAGGTAGAGCCCCTGAGGGGGCATGGATGGAGAGTCCTCCCTGGCATGGGAGCCCTGGCAGGAAAGGTGAATCGGTCGCCAAAGGCAAAGGTGGTCCCGGCCCCTCCCGGAGCCGACGGGTTCGGAGGGGTGTCGCACGCGCCTCTCGTGGTTGCCCTTGCGTTGCTGGTCGGCCTGCCCTACAGTTACGCCCTCGGGGGCTGGCCTCGGCTGGCGATCTACCTCGTCCTGTGCCTGATTGCCTCCCTCCTGAACCTGGCCCTTTCGCTCTCTTACCACCGTCGGTCCCACCCGCGCCTTTTCTCCTGGTGGTTTCTGGGCGTCAACCTCATCCTGCTGACGCTGGCCGCGGCCCTCCTGGGAGGGGTGGAGAACCCCATCGCCCCCCTCCTCTTCGCCGTGCACGTGCTGGCCCTGGGGCTCCTGCGCGGGTGGCGAGGGGCCTGGCAGGGCCTGGGCGGGGGCCTGTTGGGACTGGGCATCCTCACCTTTGCCGCTGGCGCTCCCTTTCCATCGCCCCTCTACGCCTGGCCCCTGTTCCACGGCTTGATCCTGGTGGCTGTGGCTGGGATGGCCGGCGCTGTAGGGCAACAGGCCCTGGAGCGGTACCAGGAGGAAGTCCGGCGGCGGGAGATCGCCGAAGCCCTCCGCGAGATCGCCGCCGCGCTGGTCTCCGGCTGGCCCCGGGACCGCCTCCTGGACCTGATCCTGGAGCAACTGGCCCGCATCGTGGCCTACGACACGGCCAGTCTCCTCCTCCTGGAAGGGGATGTGTTCCGGGTGGTGGCCGTGCGCGGGTTCCCTCCGGAGGACCGAGAAGAAGTCCTCCGCCTGCGGTTCCCGGTGGCCCCTGGCACGGTGAACTACAGGGTGCTCCAGAGCGGCCGCTACCTCCTCATCCCCGACGTGTGGAAGGACCCCGGCTGGTCCGTGCACCCTTCCACGGCGGAGATCCGCGCCTGGATCGGCGTGCCTCTGAAAGCCAAAGGGCGCGTGCTGGGCCTCCTGGGGGTCGACGGACACCGGCCCGGTCAGTTCACGGAGGCGGATGCCGAAGCCGCCCTCGCCCTGGCCGACCAGGCCGCCCTGGCCCTGGAAAACGCCCAACTCTACGCCGACCTCCTGCGCCAGTTACGGGAAATGACCGCCCTCATGGAAGTGGCCCGTGTCCTCAGCAGCACCCTGGCCCAGGAAGAACTCCTGGAGGCCATCCGCCAGCAGGTCGCCCAGGTCATGCGCTGCTCCAGTTACTTCCTCGCCCTCTACGATGAGGAAGCCGGCGAACTGGATTTCAAGGTCCTGGTGGATGGAGGACAGCGGTACCCTCCCCTCCGCATCCCCGTGGGGCAGGGACCGGCCGCCCTCGTGCTCCGGGAGCAGAGGCCGTTGCTCATCCACGACCTGACGGAGGAGGCGGAGACCCTGGGCCTGGAGGTCCAGACAGTGGGCAGTGGCGGAATCTCTCGCTCCTGGCTGGGGGTCCCCTTGGAGACGCGCGGCCGTCTCCTGGGCCTGATGGCGGTGACGGACTACGAGCCCCACGCCTACACCGAGGCCGACATGGCCCTTCTGGAGAACATCGCCCGCCAGGTGGCCCTGGCCCTGGAGAACAGCCGCCTGTACGAGGAGGCCCGCCTGCGCAGCGAGGAACTGGAGCGGGCCAACCAGGAACTCCTCGCCACGCGGGACCGCCTGGTCCATGTTGAGCGGGCCGCTGCCCTGGCCCAACTGGGCGCTGCCCTCCAGCACGAGATCAACAACCCCCTCACTGTGGTGCTGGGGCAGGCTTCGCTCCTCCTCAAGCGGGAGGACCTCGCCCCGGAGGTGCGGAGCGCGCTGCAGGCGGTCCTGGACCATGCCCTGCGCATCCGGGACATCATGCGCAAACTCCAGTCCGTGGAGGACCGGCTGACCACGTACATCCGGGGCGTGGAGATGATTGACCTGGACCTGGAGAAGGCGGATGGCGGAGGCCGCGCAGCCCCTTCCACGCCTTCTTCCGGCGGCCCTTCGGAGTGACCCGCCGGGATCCACCGTACACGCAGGAATCCAGCCGGGAGGTGAGAGCCAACCCATGTCCACGAGAAGGCATACTGCACACCGAAGGACCTGGCCCTTGTGGGGAGTGCTGATGTTGGCCTTGCTCCTGGTGGGAGCGAGCGGCTGCGGTAGTGCCTCGCCGACGCCCACCCCCACCCCTACCAAGACGCCCAGGCCCCTGGAGACCCCCACGCCCACGGCCACGTGGACGCCCCTGCCTCCCACCTCCACGCCGCTGCCCACGCCCACCCCCATCGGGGCGAACCTGGGGACGCCTGCGCCAGAGCCGCCTCCCACGCCACCGGCCGAGCCGCCGACCTTCCCGCCAGACGTCTGCCCCCTCACCGGCCTGCGGGTGGAGGACCCCCAGGTCTTGGAGCGGCCGCCCCTGGCCATCAAGGTCTCCAACGCGCCGGCCATCGTGCGCCCCCAGAGCGGCCTGAGCCTGGCCGACGTGGTGTTTGAGCACTACGCCGAAGCCAAATTGACCCGCCTGACGGCCATCTACCTCTCCCACGATGCGGAGAAGGTGGGGCCGGTGCGGAGCGGGCGCCAGATTGACCTGGAGATCCCGGCCATGTTCCAGGCCATCTTCGCCTGCTCGGGCTTTGCACCGGGGAACATCCCCCTCTTCCGGAAGTCCGACTTCGCCGACCGCCTCATCGTGCGGGACCCGCCCTGGGTGCACCAGGACCCCTTCTACGTCATCCCCGAGGCGGGGAAGCCCCAGTGGCATTCTCTGTACACCGACACACCAGGCCTCTGGAAGTGGGCGGCCAAACGCGGCGTGACCGGGCGGCGGGAGATCGTGGGCTGGGCCTTCTCCGAGGAGGCGCCGGCCGGGGGTGAGCCTGCGGAATCCATCGCCATCGTCTACGCCCCGGGCGTCGCCGACGCCGAGTACCGCTACGACGCCGCCCGCGGCCTCTACCTCCGCTCCATCCTGGGGGAGCCGCACGTGGAGGCCCTCACCGGAGAGCAACTCGCTGCGGCCAACGTCGTCGTCCTCCAGGCCAACCACGTGGAGACCGACATCCTGGAGGACCAGTACGATGGCGGCCACTACTCCATCCAGATCCAGTTGTGGGGGCAGGGGCCGGGCCTTGTCTTCCGCGATGGCCGCGCCTATCCCATCACCTGGAGCCGCCCGGAGCGCCAGGACCTGGTGCGCTTCCTGGATGCTGAGGGGCGCATCTTCCCCCTGAAGCCGGGGAACACGTGGGTGCAACTGGTGCCCCTGGGCCACCCGGTGCAGTACGGCGCAGGGGGAAGATAAGGGAGGGCGCCCCCACCTCACCCCTACCCCCTGGCCCCCTTCCCCTCTCCGTCCACGGAGAGGGGAAGGGGGGATGGGGGATGAGGAGAGGTTATCCCAACTTCTGTTCTATACGCTCGCGGTCCTGGCGGGCCTGGGCGGCGTAGGGGCTGCGGAGGGCGGTGAAGGTGGCCTCCGCCTCCCGGATGAGGGCCAGGGCCCGCGGCAAGTTCCCCTCCCGCTCCTCCAGGAGGGCGAGTTGGGCTTTCGTGATGGCCACGCCGGCCCGGTCCCCCAGGGCTTCCTCAATCTTCAGGCTCTCTCCGTACAGGCGGCGGGCCTCGGCGTAG
>JBMFPD010000197.1:0-6141 GCA_049969295.1 Anaerolineae bacterium
CCCCTCCAGCCCCCCCGTGGAGCGCTTCAGCCCTCGTGGCCCTCCTGACCGGAGCCGTGGCCGCCCTGGGCGCTCACGGCCTCGCCCGCCGTCAGGCCGGGACCTCCCCCTGGGCCTGGCCTGCCCCGTTCCTCCTGGCCGCCTGCGGAAGCCTCCTCCTGCAGGAGGCCCCCACCCGCCTCTACTGGCTTTCGGGCCTCCTGGGGCTCATGGCCTGGCTGGCCCTCCTCCTATGGCTGCCGGCCTCGGCCGTCCAGGGGCCAGAGGGCCAGGCCTGGAAGGGAAGAAAAGGCCTCCTGCGCGCCGCTACCTACGGGGTGGCCTGGATCGCCTTCGCCACCGCCCACACCCTGGGACTGCCTGGCGTCCTCGTCGCCTCCACCAGCGCGGGGCTGCTCTCGGCGCAGATCCTCTCCCTTGAGGAGGGGGAAACGCGCCTGTGGGGCATGGGCGCGGCCATGGCCTGGGTTCAGGCAGCCGTTGCGCTCTATCTCAGAGCCAGTGGCGTGGGGCTGTGGGCCGGGGGCGCGGTCCACCTCCTCCTCTTCCACGCCGGCCTCAGCCTCCAGGAAGTGGAAGGTCCGGCGGCCCTCCTCCTGGGGAGCATCGCCCCGGCCATCGCCGCCCTCGCCCTCCTCCTCGCCGCGGCCTCCCCCTGACCCCCGGAACCTCCCCGAAGACCCGGCCACGGCGGAGGTTGTCTACAGGGCGGCACGCCAGCCGCCTGGCAGGGGCGCAGCGCCGTGTGCTCCGCTCCGTGGGCCCCTCGCACGCCCTCCCTTCGCCGAGATCCGTCCGGGAATCCCTGCGCGTCCAGCACACCCACGCGAGCGCCGCGCCTCCGAGCAATCCGCTCCCGGAATCCGTTGCCAGCCCTTCCCTGGGCAGGCACAGGGGCCTGCCCCTACCCCCTTCCTTCCAACCCCCACCCCTGACCTTGCGTTACGGGGAGGGATTCGCGGCCGCTCCATTGAAAACCGCTGGGGGCCAACCCCAGGGCAGAGCCAGGCAGGTGTTCTCACGGACCGGCCGAGGCCTCGCCCGACTTCTTGGGGTCCGGCAGGTCCTTGGGGGCGAAGGCCGCCGGGAAGAGTTCCGCCAGACGGTACAGCCTCCGCTCCCCGGCTGCGCTCACCACCAGGTCCGGCAGGTCCTCACAGAACTCCCTGAGCACCTGGCGACAGGCTCCGCAGGGGGTCACCCCTGTGCGGGAATAGACCACGAGGGCACGGAACTCCCGCTCGCCCTCCGAGACCGCCTTGAACACGGCGGTCCGTTCGGCGCACACCGTCAGGGAAAAGGACACATTCTCCACATTGCACCCGGTGTAGACCTTCCCTGAAGCGCCCAGCAGGGCTGCCCCCACCGGAAACCGCGAGTAGGGCGCGTGGGCCCGCTGGCTCGCATCCAGGGCTGCCTCCACCAGGCGGTCCCAATCCAGCCCCTGCCCTTCCTCGGACGATCCACAGGTGGACTTCGTTGTCACATCAGGCTCCCCGTTCAAAGTGATCCCTGCCTTCAGAACAGCAGGTTCAAGAGGTTGGAGAGACGGGAACGAGGCTCCTCTTCACCCCCGGCCACGGGCTCGTCCCCATCCACCGGGGCCGGAGAGGCCCCGAGAGGAGGCTGGCGTTTCCGCACCCGCACCCGCCGGATGCGGCGCCCTGCCACGGATAGGACCGTGACCTCCACATCCCCCTCCACCACCTGGTCCCCCGCGGCCGGGACCTGGCCCAGCTTCTCGTACACGTAGCCCC
Source organism: Anaerolineae bacterium (assembly GCA_049969295.1). Lineage (GTDB taxonomy): Bacteria > Chloroflexota > Anaerolineae > DTPP01 > DTPP01 > DAOTYM01. The sequence continues at coordinate 1,758 of JBMFPD010000197.1, forward strand.
CCAACGTATCGGCGGCCTCGGAAGAGAGTTCCACCCCTGCCATCTTGTTCACATCGTCCAGGGGCACGCGGGCATCAAAGACGAACTCCCCCTCCTGCCCCGCGAGGACCAACGGCTCCTCGCGGTCGTACTCATCCTGGATCTCCCCCACAATCTCCTCCAGGAGGTCCTCAATGGTCACAAGGCCCGCCACCCCGCCGTACTCGTCCACCACGATGGCCATGTGGACCTTCCGCCGCTGGAGGTCCGGCAGGAGTTCATCCACCTTCTTCGTCTCCGGGACGAAATAGGGTTCCCGGAGGAGGTCCCGCAAGGGCACATCGGTGCGTCCATCCCGCAGGTAGGGGAGGAGGTCCTTGGCATAGAGGAGGCCGACAATGTTGTCAATGGTCTCCTCGTAGACCGGGATGCGGGAATGCCCTTCCCGCATCAGCACGTCCAGCGCCTCCAAAAGGGGCGTGGAGACCTCCACCGCCACGATGTCAATGCGGGGGACCATCACCTCGCGCACCATGAGGTCGCCGAACTCAAAGATGCTGTAGATCATCTCCTTCTCGTCTTCCTCAATGACCCCCCGCTCTTCGCCCGCATCCACCAGGGTCTTGATGGCCTCCTCGGTGACCATCGGCACCGCGCCGATGGGCCCACCCCCCAGGAACTGTCCCAGAGCGTTCCCGGCCCGCACCAGGAGCCCCACCAGAGGGGCCAGCAAGGCCACGATCCCTCCGATGGGCACGGCCAGGCGCAGCACCAGGGCCTCCGCATGGCGCACGGCCAGGCTCTGGGGCACGATCCAGGCGACCACCAGCACGAGGCCCGTGGCGACGAGGAGGACCGCCGCCAGGGACACCCCCGGCAAGGACGCCCCCAGGAACGCGCCAGCGAGGGGAGCCAGCCCCTCCGCCACCGCTGGAGCCCCTCCCCAGACGGCCAGGGCCACGGCCGCCATGCCCATGACCATCTGGCCCACCTCCAGGGTCACCAGGAACTGGGCTGACTCCTCCACGATCCCGAGGGCGCGGACGGCCCTCGGGTCCCGCTCCTCGGCCATCTTCCGCAGCCGGGAGCGCGATACGTTCATCAGGGCGGCGCGCACGGCGGCCAGGAAGCCCGCCGCCAGGCCCAACAGGACCACCGCCGCCCAGAGGCCTGCATGAGAACCGGTACTGCCAGGTTCCACAGAGATCTACTCCTCCCCCTCTCTTTCTGGGGGCATGAGGGCTTTCTGCACCCGCGCCGGCACGCCGTAGGCCAGGGTGTAGGGGGGTACGTCCCGTGTCACCACCGCGCCGGCGCCCGTTTTGGCCCCCTTGCCCACCTTCACCGGCGCGACGAGGAGCGTATCGCTCCCCAGGAAGGCATCTTCGCCGATTTCCGTGCGGTGCTTGCGCTCTCCATCGTAGTTGCAGGTGATGGTCCCCGCGCCGATGTTGGCCCGGGGGCCCACCTCAGCATCCCCCAGGTAACTGAAGTGGCCCATCTTCGCCCCTGCCCCCAGGCGCGCGTTCTTGATCTCGGCGAAGTTCCCCACGTGGGCCCCAGGGCCCAGGTGCGCGCCCCGCCGCAGGTGGCTGAAGGGCCCGACGTTGCTGCCGGCCTCCATGACTGCCCCTTCCAGCACCGAGGCCATGACCCGGCAGCCATCCTCTATCCGGCTGTCCACGATCCAACTGCCCGGCCCGATCTCGCACCCTTCCCCGATGACGGTCCTCCCCAGGAGGTACGTCTCGGGCCAGATGACCGTGTCCCGCCCGATGGACACCGTCGCCTGGATGTAGGTCCTCTCCGGGTCCACCAAGGTGACGCCGGCAAGCATCCAGTGTTCGTTCACCCGCCGCCTGAGGATCGCCTCCGCCTGGGCCAGGTGCACCCGGGTGTTGATCCCCAGCACCTCCTCCGGGTCCGCCGCGGCGACCGCGGCGATGGGCTCCTCCAGGGATGCAGCCAGGGCCACCAGGTCCGTCAGGTAGTATTCGCCCTTGCGCGGGTTGCGCTCCAGGCGGGGGAGGTTCTCCCAGAGCCAGGAGGCCCGGAAGACGTAGACACCACAGTTCAGCTCCCGGATGGCCCGCTGCTCCGGAGTGCAGTCCCCCTCCTCCACGATGGCCACCACGCGCCCTCCCGCATCGCGCACCACCCGGCCGAAGCCCATGGAGTCCTCCTGCTCCACAGTGAGGAGAGTGAGGGTCGCGCCGGAAACCCCGTGGTGCTCCACCAGGGCCCGGAGCGTCTCCGCCCGCAGCAGGGGCATGTCGGCGTAGAAGGTGAGCACCGCGTCGGCCTTCCCTTCCAGGGCCGCACGCGCCTGGAGGACGGCGTGGCCCGTGCCCAACTGCTCCTCCTGCAGGACGTAGGTTACCTCAAAGTCGGCCGTGGCCTCCCGCACCTGGTCGGCCCCGTACCCCACCACCAGGGCAACAGGCCGCGCCCCGACCTCCTGGGCCAGGCGCAGGCTGTAGCGGACCATGGGCTCCCCCAACACCGGGTGGAGCACCTTGGGCTGCACCGAACGCATCCGCGTCCCCTGCCCTGCTGCCAGCACCACTGCACCCAGTTTCATCTCCTCCCTCCCATCACGAAGGACACGAATGGGGCGAATCCCGCAAATTTCTCAGGAAATGTAGGGCATTCGTGCTGGTCATCCATCCGTGTCATTCGTGATCTCTGAGGACCTCCTGCACCCGCGCCGCGAGCTCTGCCTCAATGGCCGCCAGGGCCTCTGGCGTGCGGGCCTCAAAGCGCATGGAGAGGGCCGGCTGGGTCTGGGAGGCCCGCACCAGCCCCCACCCCTCCTCAAACTGCACCCGTACCCCGTCCAGAGTCTCCACCGGGCGGCGGCCGCGGTAGGCCCGCTCCAGCGCGGCCACCACCGCTTCCTTCTTCCCGTCCGGGCAGGGGATGCGCCGCTCCGGAGAGGTACAGTAGACCGGCAGGTCCGCCAGGAGGCGCGAGAGAGGCTGGCCGGCCCGCGCCACCATCTCCACCACCCGGGCCGTCGCCAGGAGGGCGTCGTCAAAGTGGAATTGGGGGTCGTCAAAGAAGAAATGCCCGGCCATCTCGCCAGCCAGGACGGCCCCGACCTCCCGCATCCTCTCGTGCACCAGGGCGTACCCCACTGGGCTCGGGACCGGCACCCCGCCGTGGGCCCGCACGTCGTCGGCCAGAGCCTGGGTGCAGAGGACCTCGTGCACCACCCGTGCCCCGGGCCGCTCCGCCAGGACCCGCCGCGCCAGGAGGGCCAGTATCCTATCGGCCCACACCACCTCCCCGCGGTCGTCCACCACCACCAGGCGGTCGCCATCGCCGTCGTAGGCCAGGCCCAGGTCCGCACCCTGCGCCCGGACTGCCTCCTGCAAAGCCGTCAGGCTCCCCGGGTCCAGGGGGTTGGGGGACCGGTGGGGGAATGACCCGTCCGGCTCGCCGTGGAGGAGGGTGACGGTGCACCCCAGCCGCTCCAGGAGCGCCCGTGCCCAGGGGCCGTTGGTGCCGTTGCCGGCATCCACCACAGCCCGCAGGCCGAAGGGGAGGCCCTGCACCCGTGCGCACACCTGGCCCAGGTAGGTCTCCCGCACCTCCTCGCGCTGGGCCCGGCCCCTGCCGCTCCGCAGGCGTCCCTCCTCTGCCCGCGCGCGCAGGGTGAGGAGGTCCGGCCGCAGGAGGGTGCGGTCGGTGCGGATCTTGAGGCCGTTCTCGTCTGGGGGATTGTGGCTGGCGGTCACGGCCACGCCTGCGTCCGCGCCGAGGAGGTCCGTGGCGAAGTTGAGGACGGGAGTGGGCACCAGCCCGAGGAAGCGGACCTCCGCGCCGGCAGCGCAGAGGCCCTCCACCAGGGCCTGGGCGAGGGCGGGGGAATGGAGGCGCACATCGTGGCCCACGGCGACAGTGCCGCGGCCCCTCTCCAGGAGGGCGGAGCCGAGGGCCTGACCCAGGGCGCGCACGTCGGCCGCGTCCAGGTCCCGCCCGACGACGCCGCGGATGCTGTAGGCTCGGAAGATAGCAGGGTTCACCGCGTCAGGCCCTCCTCCCACTGGCGCAGGGCCTGCGGGAAACGAAGAGCCTGCGCAGCCCCGGGGAGAGGGTGGGCCTCCCGACCCCGGGAGGGCGGAGCACCAGCCCCCTGGCCGTGCAACAGACTGCCCAGGCTACATTCTCCGGAAGATCCGTCGTCCATATCCGAAATGTGAAGTGCCAACCTCAGCGGAACGGGTTCAGGTCCAGGCTGGGGCGGAAGGATTCGAACCTTCGGATGGCGGCTCCAAAGGCCGCTGCCTTATCCGCTTGGCGACGCCCCAGGGTGGGAAAATTGTAGCATGGGAGGAGAGGGAGCGCAAGTCAACCGCCGTCACCCAGCAGGGCTGGCTCATTTAGAACCCTGACAGCCTTC
>JBMFPD010000198.1:0-6126 GCA_049969295.1 Anaerolineae bacterium
GCCCTGCTGCAGACCCCCCGGCTGGAGGATTACCCCGTCCTCCAGCACTGGCAACAGCGGGACTCCCACACCCGGCTGGAAGTCCCGCTGGGCATAGAGAAGGGCGGCGGCATCACCTACCTGAACTTCCAGGACGCGGCGCAGGGCGGCGTAGCCGGCCTCGCGACAGAGCGCGGCCAGGTCCGCGCCGACGAAACCGGGCGTCTTCCTGGCCAGCGTCTCCAGGTCCACATCGGTGGCCAGGGGCATGCGCCGCGTGTGGATGGCCAGGATCTGCAGGCGGCCTGCCTGGTCGGGCACGCCCACGTGGATCTCGTGCTCAAAGCGGCCGGGCCGCCGCAGGGCCGGGTCCGCGGCGTCCAGGCGGTTGGTGGTGCCGATGACCACCACGCCCCTCAGTTCTGTCAGGCCATCCATGAGGGAAAGGAGTGTGGCCACCAGCCGCCGTTCCAGTTCGCCGTGCACCTTCTCCCGGTGGGGGGCCAGGGCGTCCAGTTCGTCGATCAGGATCACTGCTGGGGCGGAGTTGCGGGCCTTCTCAAAGACCTCGCGGAGCCGCTTCTCGCTCTCGCCGTAGTAGGCGCTCATCACTTCAGGCCCCTGGATGGCGAAGAACTGCGCCCCCACCTCGTTGCTGAGAGCCTTGGCGATGAGGGTCTTGCCCGTCCCCGGCGGGCCGTAGAGGATAAGGCCGCGGGGGGCTTCTATCCCCAGGTGGGCGAAGGTCTCGGGTGACCGCAGGGGGAACTCCACCAGTTCCCGGATGCGCCGCAATTCCCGGTCCAGACCCCCGATGTCGCGGTAGGTGACGCCCCCTGCCTCGGCCCTTTCCGGCTGGGCTTCCACCGTGCACTGGGTTCGGGGGCCGAGGAGGACGATCCCCTCTGGCTCCGTGTGGGCGACCTCCACCATGACCGCAGCCCCGCTGAAGGTGAAGACGGGCAGTCGCTGGCCCTGGTGCAGGGGGCGTCCTGCGAGGAGGCCGGCCAGGAGCCGCTCCCCCTCGGGCCCCGCCCAGGTGGGTGGAACGCGCAGGTGGACCTGCATGGCCACCGGGGGGTCCAGGCGCTCCACCACGACCTTCTCCCCTGGCCGCAGGCGGAGGTCCAGGCGGAGGTACTTGTCCACACGGACGGCCGGCTCTCCGGGTTCCACGCCCCCGACCAGCGCGCCGCACTCCCTCGCGCCACGGGCCAGGCGCACTGCCGCGCCCGGTGGGAGCGGTGGCCCTGCCCACCCCCGGACGACCACCTGGCCGGTCCCTTCAAGTTCCTGGCTTTCCTGGACGGCGCATTCCATGCTCTTGCTCCTTGGACGCCGGAGGTTCCAGCATCGGGCTCACCGGAGAGGCGGCAGGGGAGGAGGGTTAGGCACCCGCGGGGGGATGAAAGGCGTGGGGATGCGGGGCGGCGTGGGCACCCGTGGGGGGACGAAGGGCGTCGGGATGCGTGGTGGTGAGGGCACGCCGGGAGGGATGACCGACGTGGGCACGCGCGGCACGAAGGGCGTGGGTGGAACGGGGACGTGTGGGGATGTCCCTTGCACTGGCCCGTAGAGGTGCACCTTGCGCGCTTCTATCCAGCCTGACAGCAGGTCTTCGGCGAGGACCAGGAGCCACATTCCGTCCTCGCTGGGCCCGAAGGCTGTCACCTGGGTCCCCTGGGCGCAGGTCCCCAGGGTCCCCGAAGAGGGGTCTGGCCGCACGTGCAGCACAGCCCCTGGCTCCGTCACCACACCGCGGGCGGGGAAGGCGAAGGCAGAGGTCGGCGTGGCCGTCTCCCTGCGCAGCGGGGTCAGAGGCCCCCTGCATGTGGCCAGGTTCCCGCAGAGCAGGGCGAGGGCCAGGAACACCCAGACAGGGACAAGACGCGCCACGTATGCACCTCCTCGTCAGCGAGCAGGACCGTAGACGCCTGATGGCGCAGCAGGGCGCTCAGGAGGAAGTCCCCTCTGACCTCGGGGCCGTGGGCCGTGCGCCGGGGAACGGAGGGCGCAGGGCTCGCGAGGGGGAGAAGAGGGGGAAGAGGAAGGCGGAGGGGCGGTGAGATGGCTGTTTCTATGGTTGCGACCACTATACCACGGGTGTAACCGGATGTCAAATGCATCGCGGGTGGGCTCAGGGCTGTCTTATAAAACTCTGACAGCCTTTTGGCGTGGCAGACCGTAGGGCACGCCTCCTGGCGTGCCCTACTGCTAGGTGAAGGGGAAGTCACGCTACAAGCGTGACCTACAGGCTGGGGAAGGGGAAGTCGCGCTACAAGCGTGACCTACAGACTACAGCCGTAGATCACACTTGTAGCGTGACTTCTTCTTCACATACCGGGATGGAACAGACTTCCGGGACAGGGTTCAGTTCCATGAGGAGACGGACGACCCTCGCAGGGGACAAAGTTGAGCAGAAGACGTCCCAGGTCCAGAAGGGAATCGTAGCAACGTGCCTGGCGGACGGTCAGCGCGACGCGGCCGCCAAACCCCACCTCCTGCTTGAAGTCCACGACCCGTCCTTTCACTGCCAGTTTGGGACTTCCGACCTCCCCGACTCGGAAGACCACGTGGGTGAAGGGCCGGTGCATCTCCTGAGAGGCAAAAGCCCCGCCAGTGTGGTACAGGTCCTCCACCTCGCTCGCTGTGACTCTGGTTGGAGGCACACCACGCGGGTCTTCAAAGGTCACTTGCTGAAGTACCAACGCGCCGCCTTCGGCGACAAACACCTCAGTCACAGGGAGACGGAAGATGGAGTTCGTCCACGTGAGGACGACCTGGTCCCCTTCGCGAAGGACGGCACTCAACATATTGCGCCCAGTGGAGAGATCAATTACATCAACCTTGGTGTGCCTGGGCTGCGGCAGATACAGCAATCCTGCCGCTGTCACCAGGCTGGCGAGAAGCACAATAAAAGTAGCCCGTTGCCGTTGCATCGGCTCACGGTCTGCCTGAGGTGTTTGGGGAACTGGCGCTCTCCCGGGGGCTGCGACGGCCCCCGGGAGAGCCGCGAACTCACTTCAGGGCACCCTTTTCTTTGAAGTACTTCTGTGCGCCACTGTGGAGGTACTTCTGGGCCTCTGGGCCGAGCTGGGACAGCGATTTTTCGGGGGTTAGCGCGGCGGCACCCTTCCAGACCGCGGCCAGTTCATCTTTCTTATCAAAGATGGTGGAGACGATCTGGTAGAGCCGATCGGCCGGGAAGCTTTCCATGGTGGCCAGCACGGCCGTGATGGCCAGCGTCTCCACATCGGCGTCCAGGCCGGGATAGCTGCCCTTGGAGAACTTGCTCTTGTGGAACACGCCGGGGTTGGCCTGCATGATACGGTCGGCTGCATCCCCACTGATGGGCAGGAGCACCATCTTCAAGCCGGGTGTGGACGCCAGGTCAATGATGGACGAGGTAGGCACCGCACCGCTCCAGAAGAAGGCGTCAATGGTGCCATCCCGGAGGGCCGCGACGGACTCGGAAGCGCCAAGTTTCTCCCGGATCAGATCCTTGTCCCAGTCAATGCCCACCGCCTTGAGAACATACCCGGCCTGCTCCTCGGTTCCGCTATTCGGCGCGCCCGTGGAGACGCGCTTGCCCTTGAGGTCAGCCAGCGACTGGATGCCCGTGCCCTCTCGGGTGACTACGTGGAGTGGCTGCTCATAGAAGGCCACGACGATCCGAACCGGTTCCTTCTTGTCTGAGACGGCCGACAGTTTGCCCTCGTTTGCCCAGATCACGTGGTAGTCGTAGCAGAAAGCCATGCCCACCTTCCCCGCGACCAGGAGTTTGAGGTTGTCGATCGCAGCCGTGGTGGACTCGGCAGTGGCCTCGGTGTTGGGCACGTTCTGGGTGATTTGCGCACCGATCGCGCCGCCCAGTGGGTACCACACACCCCCCGTACCGCCGGTCGCAATGCTGAAGGATAGTTTCTCCGGTTGCCGGGGCGCACACCCTGCTGCTACGACGGCGAGGGCCAATAGCACGATTGCCAGGGTCTTGGTTCTCATAGGTTCCCTCCTTTCAAAACTGATCTTCCCTGCGTTTGAACCAGTGGGTCCCTGCCAACCACGCGAACCCAAAAGCCGGCAAGGTGAGGCTCCAGAGAGACTTGCGGCTGATGGGGTTCAGAACCATGGCCAGGGCCACGGCTACCAGAGGGGCTCGCTCTGCCATATGCAGCCGGGTTCGGAAGAAGCCGACGAGGCCCACAGCGAGGAAGAACAGGCAAGTGAAAGCCGAAATGAGCGCCAAGCCAAGGTCCGCTAGATTTGTGTTGATAAGAAGCAGGCTGCGGCCTTCCTCTGTCAGCGCGAAGAAGAACGGCACGAGGAACGCTGGTATCGAATATTTCCAGGCCTGCATCATGGCCCTAAAGGGGTTGGCACCGGTCACAGCGGCAGCGGCTGATGGAGACAGGCCTACTGGGGGCGAGACCTCCGATAGCACAGCAAAGTAGAAGGCCAAGAGATGTGCGACATAGTCCGGTATGCCGACCTTGACCAGTGCCGGGGCGATCATGATTACGGTCATGATATAAGTCGCCGTGATGGGCAGGCTGAGGCCGATGATCATGGATGCCATCAGGGAGAGGAACAGGGTTGCGATGACCGAGCCCCTGCTCAGCGACAAGATCAATCCCGACACTTTCAGCCCTAGGCCGGTGAGAGAGAACGTGCCAACGATGAGGCCGGCTGCTGCCAGCAGCACTGCCACCGGGAGCATGTTCTTTGCTCCCTCAATCAGGGCCCGGATGATGCGCGTGGGGGTGAGCCATTCCCGGCGGTCCTTGCTCAGGAAGCTGGTGACAATCACAGTCACGATGGCGTAAATGGCGGCCATCTGGGGCGAACGGCCCAGGGCCAACAGGACGATCAGGACAATAAGCGAAATGAGGTGATGGCCTCGCTCCCGCAGCACCTGGCCGAGGCGCTTTGGCTCAATCTCAGGAGGTGCAAACTGGTGACGTTGGGCCTCCAACTCCACCATGAACAACGTGCCGGTGTAGTATAGAAGGGTGGGTATGGTGACCATGAGGACAACGTTCCAGAAGGACACGCCCAGGAACTGCATGATGAGGAACGCCGCGGCGCCCATCAGTGGGGGAGAGATGACGGCGCCGATGCCGCCTGCTGAGATGAGACCGGCCGCCATGTCAGGACTGTACCCTGCCCTCTGGAGGATCGGCCACATGAGGGGGGCCACCGACATCGTCGTCGCCACGCCACTGGCCTGAGGCCCGCCCAGGAGCGCGGTCGTGATGAGGGCACCTCGGCCCGTGCTGGAGGACTTGCGTCCCATGGTTGCCAGGGCCAGGTCCAGCCAGAACTGCCCCGCTCCTGCTGTGTCCATGAGCGTCCCGTAGACAACAAACAAGATGACAAAAGATGCGCTCACGTCCAGGGGTACGCCGAGGATGCCTTCCAGGCTCATGTACATGTGGCCCACGATACGGTCCAGGCCGTAGCCTTTGTGGGCAATGGCCGAAGGGAAGAGGTAGCCAAAATAGCAGTACAGGAGGAAGAATGCCACCACACCGGTGAACACTCCACCTACCGCGCGTCGGGATAGTTCTAGCAGCAGGAGGATGGTGATGACGCCGAAGACGATGTCAGCGGTATCGGGCACGGTCGACCTTCGGACAAAAGCATCAATGTCCCGTATCGCCCATGCCACAGCCATGACTCCGAGGATCGCCAGAATGAGGTCAATCCATTGGGTCCACCGAGGGGCGTCCTTCCAGGGGATGAGGACCAGGTAGCCCAACAGGAAAATGAAGGCGAGGTGTACCATGCGGAAGAGGTACGTCTCCACGGGCCGCATCGACGCCAGGAGGGACCAGCCCACAAAGGCCACATAGAGAGTACCTATAACGATGGCGATCTTCCCGCGGAATTCTTTCATTGCCTATTCTCCGGGAGGGTGCCACGCCGCGTTGCTGTCCTCTATCGCTATGTGAAACATATACCATGCACATGATGACTTGTCAAATCGCCCCGTCTGGGGTCCGTTTTCATCCTGCTAGGTGAAGAGGAAGTCACGCTACAAGCGTGACCTACAGGCTGGGGAAGGGGAAGTCACGCTATTATATGCGTGACCTACAGACTACTGATGACTTTGTGGTCCCATGCCGCGAGGTGAACCTCACCCTACCC
>JBMFPD010000199.1:0-6124 GCA_049969295.1 Anaerolineae bacterium
GCGGACCTCTTCCTCCAGCCGCGCCCTGGGACGACCGGGGCGCTGACCCTGGCGATGATCCAGGTGATCCTGGAGGAGGGTCTCTACGACGCCGAGTTCATCCGGCAGTGGACTGTGGGGTTTGACCGCCTGCAGGAGTTCGTGCAGGACTACACACCCGAGCGAGTGGAAGCGCTCTGCTGGGTCCCGGCGGAGAAGATCCGCAGGGCGGCCCGGATGATGGCCACGATCAAACCGCTCGTGGTCGTGGATGGGAACGGCCTGGACCAGCACACCAACACCGTCCAGACCGTGCGCGCCACCTCTATCCTGCGGGCCCTGCTCCGCACGGTGGATGAGCCGGGCGGAAGCGTCCTGGTACCGCCCCTGCCCTTTGTGGATGTGCAGCGACGAGGGGCCCGCCCGCCAGGATACGACGACAAGGCGGTCGTGCAGTACCCTCTCTACTACGCTGCAGGGCTGAGCCTGACCGGCGTGGAGATGACCGATGCCATCGCGACGGAGAAGCCGCATCCCATCAAGGCCCTCATCGTCCAGGGAGGCGACCCCGTCGCCGTGCTCTCGGAGTCGCCCACTGTGCGCGAGGTCCTCAAGAAATTGGACCTGCTCGTCGTGCACGACCTCTACCTCACCGCCACTGCCCAGATTGCGGACATCGTGCTCCCTGCCGCCAGTTTCCTGGAGCGCGACCTCATCCTCTACTACCGCTACCGCCCCTTTGCCGACGGAAACCTGATCGCCCTGCAGAACCAGTGCGTGCCGCCAGTTGGGGAGAGCAAGTCGGATCTGGACTTCGTCTTCGCGCTCGCCCGCCGGGTGGGGCTAGGGGAGTATTTCCCCTGGGAAAAGGTCACCGACGCCTTTGACTGGGAACTGGAGCCCAACGGGATCACGGTGGCCTGGCTCCGGGAGCACCCAGGGGGATATGTACGCCGCTACACACCCGAGGAACTCTACCGCAAGTACGAACGCAGGGGCTTCCCCACCCCCTCTGGGAAGATTGAGTTCGTAGCCTCCCGCTTCGCCGAACTGGGTCTGGACCCACTGCCCGCGTTCACCGAACCCGCGGCCAGCCCCGTAGCCACGCCCGACCTGGCCAGAGAATATCCTCTCATCTGCTCCACCGGGCTGAAACTGGGCATCCACACGCACACCCAGTTCCGCACATTGCCCTGGATTCGGGAGATGGAGCCCGATCCCTTTGCGGAGATCCACCCCCGTACGGCCTCCGAACTGGGGATTGAGGATGGGGAGTGGATCGTGGTGGAGTCGCCCAAAGGAGCCATCAGGGTGCGGGCGCGGGTCCGGGCCACGGTGCACCCAGGCGTGGTGATGGTCACCCACGGCTACGGGGAGCCGTATGCTTCCGACGCAGACCTGCCCAACAAGATCACCTCGGAGAAGGAACGCGACCCCATCGCCGGAGCGACGGGGAACCGCTCCTTCCTGTGCCGGGTGAGGAAGGTGTAGGAGGAAGGGATGGCCAAGCGCAAGGGACTCGTGGCCAACCTGGACCGTTGCATGGGTTGTTTCGCCTGCGAGGTGGCCTGCAAGCAGGAGCACGCCCTGCCGGAGGGCGTGCGGTGGATCCGGGTGGAGACCTTAGGCCCCTACGAAGTGGATGGCGAGCTCGCCATGGATTTTGTGCCTCTGGCCACCGAGGGATGCGACTTCTGCCGGGAGCGCGTGGCGGCCGGGAGACGCCCCTCCTGTGTGGAGACCTGCCCCACCCAGGCCCTGGGGCTGTACGAGGAGGAACAGGTCCTGCGACTGCTGCGGACCGGACCGCGCGTCCAGATCTGCAGGATGGGGGTCCTGGAGAATGGATGAAGGATCTCTGCGCCAGCGCGTCCTTGCCGCAGTAGATGCCGCTTCTGAGGAACTCGTGGGCCTCGCCCGGTTCCTCCACGCCAACCCCGAAGTGGCTATGGAGGAGCACAAAGCCGCGGCCAGGTGCGTGGAGGTCCTGGAACGGCATGGGTTCCAGGTGGAAAGGGGGGTGGCCGGCCTCCCCACTGCCTTCCTGGGGAAGCGCGGGCGAGGGCACCCCTGCATCGGCATCCTGGTGGAATACGACGCCCTGCCCGGGGTGGGACATGGATGCGGCCACAACCTCCTGGCGGGGGCAACCATTGGGGCGGGCCTCGGCGCAGGGGCCGTGCTGGATGAGGTGCCCGGATCGGTCTGGGTCTTCGGCACCCCGGGCGAGGAAGGGGCAGGCGGCAAGGTCTACATGGTGCGGGCCGGGTTGTTCAAGGACGTGGACATCGTCCTGGGCACCCACCCGCACCCTGTGTGGGCCTCCGTGCCCACCGTGCCCGGGAGCGGCAAGGCCCTGGCATGCCAGCAGGTGGAGGTGGAGTTCTTCGGACAGGCGGCCCACGCAGCCCGCGACCCCTTCAACGGGATCAATGCCCTCAATGCGGTGATTGAGACCTTCAATGGGATCAACGCCCTCCGCCAGCACATCAAACCTACGGCGCGCATCCACGGCGTCATCCGCCACGGAGGCGACGCGGTGAACGTGGTCCCCGACTATGCCAAGGCCGAGTTCCTGGTGCGCGCCGAAACCCGGGGCGAGAGGGACGAGTTGGTGGAGAAGGTGCGCCGCATTGCCGAGGGTGCGGCCCTCATGACGGGGGCTCGCCTGAAGTTCACCCCCTCCGATACACCTTACGACGAGTTCATCCCCAACTACACCATTGCCCGGCGGATCAAGGCCCATTTCGATGAAGTGGGCCTCCGCACCATGCCAGCCAAGCCCGGTCCCGGGCTGGCCTCCTCGGACATCGGCAACGTGAGTTATGTGGTGCCGACAGGGGAGGGGTCCTTCCCCATCACAGAGGAGGATATCCCCTGGCATTCGCCTATCTCGGCAGCCGCGGCCAACACTGAGGCCGCCTACCAGGCCATGCTCAAGGCAGCGAAGGGCCTCGCCCTGACCGCGCTGGACTTCCTCACCGACCCGGACCTCGTGCGAGCGGCGAGGGAAGAGTACGAGGCTGCCCTGGCCGAGCATGTACGCCAGGGCTGTTCGGCTTAGGAGGAAAGGTCCATTCCCGTGAGGCAACCTCCCGGTCCCTCTCTGCGGCGGCGCGAAGAACTCTATGCATGGCAGACCCGTCAGGGGTGCCTGGACCTGCCTTTCCCTCTGGAGGAGTACCAGGGGCGCGTGGAAAAGGCACGGGCCCTCATGGCCGGTCAGGGGCTGGACGCGCTCCTCGTCTGCGGCGACCCTGGCCATCCCGGGGATGTCCGCTGGCTCGCCAACTGGGAGCCCAGCGTCGGAAACGCCTTTCTGTTCTTGCCCGCTCAGGGAGAGCCTGCCCTGGTCCTCCACGATGAGGTGCCCGGGTACAACCTGTGCGCCACCTGGGTGAAAGAGATCCTTCCTCCCAGCCGGGGGGCTGGGTCGCTGCCCAAACTGGTGGAAGACCTCCTGGGGCTGCTCCACGACCACCGTGTCCAGCACCGGCTGGGGCTGGTGGGTGAGGCAGGGCTGCCCCTCCAGGTGTACCAGAGGATCGTGACAGACAGGCCCCACCTGGAGATGGCCGATGTCACGGTGGCCTTCGCCAGGTTGAGGGCGGTCAAGAGTGCCCGTGAAATAGAGAAGGTGCGTGAAGCCGTGCGCCAGTCGGACGCAGCCATGGAGGCGGCTGTGGAGTTGGTGCACGAGGGCATCACGGAGAGGGAAGTGGTGGCCGAGATCCTGCGCACCCTCTTCGCCGAGGGTGCGGATGGCGTGGCCTTCATGCCCCTCGTCGTGGCTGGGCCCCGCGCGGCCTGGAAGCACGCGCCGCCCACCTCACGGCCTATCCAGAAGGGTGAGCCGGTCTACATTGACCTGGGCGCTTCCTACCAGGGGTACTGCGCCGATCTCTCGCGCACGGTCCTCCTGGGGAAGCCCTCTCCGGAGCAGGCCAGGGCGCTGGAGTTCGCGCTGGCCGCTACGGAAGCGGTGAAGGAAGCCGCCCGTCCGGGTGTCCCGGCCCGGTACCTGGCGCAGGTCGGCGATGAGGTGGCGGCCCGTTTCGGCCTGGCGGACAGGGCGTGGGGCACGGGGCACGGGCTGGGCTGCAAACTGCGGGAAGAGCCCCTCCTGGACCGCACCAATGAACTCCCCCTGGCACCGGGCATGGTCATGGCCATAGAGCCCATGTGTGTCTGCGAATGGGGCACCTTCGTCATTGAGGACGATATCCTGGTTACGGAGACAGGGAGCGAGTTCCTCTCTCACTCTCCCCGCCGCAACTGGGGGTAGGGGGTGGGAGCCACCGTTGATCCTGGCTTGGGAGGCATTCCAGTGAAGGAACGCGTGTACGCACTGCACAAAGCAGCCTGGGAGAACGTGCTGGCCCAGGCTGCGGACGCCACCTATCAGAAGTACGGCCTCTATGTCAGCCGCATCCTGAGCGTGCGTCACCCGGAGGTCTACTTGAAGGGGGACGACCTCTTCTGGCAGGTCGCCAGCACGGTCAATGGCTTCCAGGAAGCCTACGAAGTTGAGAATGTAGCCGACATGTACCTCATGGAGTTCCCAGACAAGATCATAGCCGGGGAGAACGTGGGGCGCCCCCTCTCCATGGGCAGGGTGGATTCCGGTTCCTACCGGGTGGTGGATGAGGCAGCCCTCTATCCAGAGGGGTATCCGCTCTTTCCCTGGCTGGACCGACGCATGGGGCCTCTGGCCGTCACGCTGAAGGACAAGGAGCGCAGGCTGACACCGGTGGAGCGGGCGGAGCACGAGTACTTCCGGGCCAGGGAGAGAGGCGTGCCACGGGAGGCGCTCTTCCTGATCGTCTGCGACAAGGGCGAGGCGTATCTCTGGGAGAACGGCCTTCTGTGGTCGGCACGGGAGGGGAAGCCGGTGGGCCACGTTGGGGGCAACCCGGTCCTCATCTTCAATGAGAAGTTCGTGTGGTACCCCCTGATGGACCGGGATGATACGGGGCGTTCCGCAGCCCTTGCCCAGGTTGTCCATACGTACGCTACGGAGACCCGGGTCCCAGCCCTTGACCCCTGGGAGGCCGAGCAGGTCAGGCGGTTGCGAGAAGCAACCAGGCTGACGACGGAAAAGCAGGTGGACCTGGCCACGTTGGCCGCCACGCGCGCCCACGGACTGGATTCCTTCGTGTTCATTACGGTGTGGGACCGCATCTACCCACACCAGGCTTTTGACCCCTGGACCCTCTCCCTGAAGATGGGGGTCCTCAGGGAGTGCATCCGCTATGCCACCCTCCTCAGCCCCATCGCGGCCTACCTGGCGGACCTGGTCCTCGCAGCGCCCAACCTGGAGGCAGGGGTCCGCGCCTTAGGGCAGGAGTACCTGAAGCACGCCGGAGTGGTCAGGCACGACGAGCGGGAGTGGAAGAAGCCTGGCCGGGTGGAAGCGTGGGGCCACATCTGGGGGTGTTGCTTCCTGGAGAGCGACATCCACGACATCTACCGCACTCAGGGAGGGGCGCACTGCGTCAGCCAGGCCATGAACCTGAGCCCTGCGCTGGACCTGGCCGGGGTCCCGCACTACGTCACCCACTTCAACCGGGGCGGGATTGGGGCGCGCGACCACCACTTCATCTACTCATGCGACGGGGAATTCGTCATTGACGATGGCATCGTCAACTTCTTCGCCAAAGACCATCCGACGACGACCAAATGGGGGGCCCTGCTCTCGTTCTCGCGGGATGGGCGTTGGGCCGCAACCGTGGCCGGCCAGTTCTACGGCAACGTCTCGCCGTCGGAGACCATTGAGGTGGTCCAGGAGATCAACCGGATGATCCGCGGCAAGTTCACGATGAACTTCCTCAGTTTTGTGGGAGGCGAGCAAAGGGAGATCTCCCTGGAGGAGTTCGTCGCCTATCTGAGGTCCATCCAGGGGGAGTGGCAACCGGTCACGTTGCCCTGAGCGGTGGACGCGGCGGTGCTGCCCCAGTCCCCGGGGGCGACGGGAAGGCCTTCCCCCAGGACCACCGGGAAAGGAGGTGAGAGCCGGCCTTAAGTGGCACATGCACCAGGATAGCGGCCATATGGCGAGAAGAGTCCAGACTTTTCTCTCCCAGAGACGCACACAGGAGGATGAGAACCATGAAGGAGCGCTTGCATCTGCATTGGATCGTGGTCC
>JBMFPD010000200.1:0-6115 GCA_049969295.1 Anaerolineae bacterium
AACCCGGCAAGCCGCAAACAATGCAGGAGGTGGCACATGTCGGACCGGCGGTGGGCGGACCAGGCTGCGGAGGCCCTGGCGCGCTTGCGGGACCAGAGGCCCCTCATCCACCACATCACCAACTTTGTGGTGATGAACGACACGGCGAACGTCACTCTGCACATCGGTGGCCTGCCCGTGATGGCCCATGCGAAAGAAGAGGTGGCCGAAATGGTGGAGGCGGCTGGCGCGCTCGTCCTCAACCCCGGCACCCTCACTCCAGCCTGGGTGGAATCCATGGTCCTGGCCGGCCAGCGGGCCAACGCCCGGGGCATCCCCGTGGTGCTGGACCCGGTGGGGGCGGGGGCGACCCATCTGAGGACCGAAGCAGCCCAGCGGCTTCTGGAGGACGTGCGCATCACCATCGTGCGGGGGAACCTGGGCGAGATCTCCACCCTGGCCGGCCTGGGTGGGGCGGTGAAGGGAGTGGAGTCCCTCGCGGGAGGCGCTGACCCCTTGACCGTGGCCAGGACCTTGACCAGACACCGCTCGGTGACGGTGGCCATCACCGGGGCCCTGGACGTGGTGGCCTCGGGAGAGCAGGCAGTGGGGGTGGAAAACGGGCACCCCTGGCTCACCACCATCACCGGCAGCGGGTGCATGGCCACAACCATGGTGGCGGCCTTCGCTGCCGTGGAACCCGACCCGCTTCTGGCGGCTGCCGCAGGCCTGGCCTGCTTCGGCATTGCTGCAGAGGAGGCGGCCGCCATTGCCCGTGGGCCGGGGAGTTTCAAGGTGGCCCTGATGGATGCCCTGTACCACCTGACACCAGAGCAGGTTTCGGCAAAGGCCCGCATTCGGCCTCTGGATGAGAGTTGAAAGGAGGGATGCAGGATGGGCACAGCAACCAGAAGCCAGCGGAAAGTGGACTGGAGCCTCTACGTCCTCACGGATGAGAAGGGAGGGCATTCGCACCTGGAGGTGGCCCAGGGGGCCATTGCCGGAGGAGCAACGGTCCTCCAGTTGCGCGATAAGGAAATGGACGCACGCCGGTTGTACCAGACGGCCCTCCGCCTGCGGGAGATGACCTGGGAAGCGGGGGTGGTCTTCATTGTCAACGACCGCGTGGATGTGGCTCTGGCTGTGGATGCCGACGGCGTGCACGTGGGCCAGCAGGACTTGCCTGCCTCGGTCGTCCGCCGCCTGGTCGGGCCAGACAAGATCGTAGGCCTCACGGCCACCAACGTAGAGGAGGCTCTGGAGGCGGAGCGGGAGGGCGCGGCGGACTACCTGGGGGTGGGCCCCATCTTCACCTTCCCCACGGTCATCAAGCCGGATGCCAGCCCGCCCATCGGCCTGGAAGGGCTGAGGGCCATCGTGCAGGCGGTCTCCCTCCCCGTCATTGCCATCGGGGGCATTGAGCACCACAACGTCAAAGACGTGATCTGGGCCGGCGCGGAGGGAGTGGCAGTGGTCCACGCCGTGGCCTGGGCCGAGGACGTGGCCGGGGCGGCGAGGAGCCTGTTGGCCCTGGTGAGGGAAGCCAAAGCGAGCCAGGAGTCCAGAAGATGAAAATCTCCTCCTTGGGAGAGTTCCCCCTCATCCGCCGGGTAGCCGAGCGGCTGCCCCCCTACCTCCCGGACGTCCGCGTCGGCGTGGGCGACGACGTGGCGGTCCTGGAACAGGATGAATGGTCCTACCTCCTCGCCACCTGTGACATCCAGGTGGAAGGGGTACACTTCCTGCGGGCCAGCATCACCCCGTTTCAGTTGGGGCGCAAAGCCGCGGCGATCAACCTGAGCGATATCGCGGCCAAGGGGGGCGAGCCCCTCCACTTCCTTGTCTCGCTGGTCCTGCCCCCTGGCACGGAGGTGGCCTGGGTAGACGCCCTCTACGATGGCCTGCGGGAGGAGGCCAGCCGGTACGGTGCCGACATCGTCGGAGGGAATATGTCCAAGACTGGAGGCCCCCTGGTGGTGGACCTGTTCCTGATGGGCCGGGTAAACCGAGAGCACTTGTTGCTCCGCTCCGGGGCCCGTCCGGGCGACGAGGTGTGGGTCACTGGCTCTCTGGGGAACTCGGCGGCCGGCCTGGCGCTCCTCCTGCAGCCGGACCTCCCTGTGGGAGAAGCGGTGCGGGAACCGCTTCTGGCTGCGCACCTGACGCCCACGCCTCGGGTGCGGGAAGGGCAGGCCATCGCCCGCAGGCAGCAAGCCACAGCCATGATTGACCTGAGCGATGGCCTGAGCAGCGACATTGGGCACATCTGCGAGGCGAGCGGCGTTGGGGTGCGCCTGTGGGCTGAGCGGCTGCCCGTCTCTCCCCAGGCCCGGCACGTTGCTGCACTGGTGGGGAAGAGGGCCTGGGAGTGGGCGTTGAGCGGCGGCGAGGACTACGAACTGTGCTTCACCGCGCCCCCTGGGGCAGGCGCAGCCTTGGCCGCGGCAGTGCAGGAGGCCACAGGGACCCCGGTCACCTGGGTGGGCGAAATCCTGCCCGAGGCAGAAGGCCGCTGGCTTCGCCTGGAGGATGGACGGGACATCCCCCTGGAAGGCGTGGGCTGGGACCACTTCCGTCCCAGCCAGGAGGAGGCGTAGGGAGCGCCCTGCCGGGGGTGAGGGAGACGCACCTCTCCCATCCCCCTGCGAGGTCAGGGGCCTCCATACCGCCCCACCAGTTCAGCCACCACCACCACGCGGTGGGTGTTGCTCACGTAGGGCCAGCAGGTCACCAGGGTGAGAATGGGCTCGGAGGAGGGCTCCAGGAACTGGGCGTGGGCCCTTTGTTCCTCCGCA
Organism: Anaerolineae bacterium; assembly: GCA_049969295.1. GTDB lineage: Bacteria > Chloroflexota > Anaerolineae > DTPP01 > DTPP01 > DAOTYM01. The sequence continues at coordinate 2,775 of JBMFPD010000200.1, forward strand.
CTCGTGCCGGCCTCCCGAAACCGGTGCCACTCCACGATGCGGTAGACGAAGGCCTGCCCATCTGCCCGGTAGAGGATGACCTCGTCGCCCAGGCCCAGCCTCGCGCCTGGCTCCCCAATGTTGGAGATCTCGCGGAAGACCTCGCCCTCAATGTTGTGGTGCCCCGAGAGGACCACGTTCCCCGGTTCGCCGGGGTTGGCGCTGCCCACATGGTGTCCGGCGGCGTAGGAGGCCGTCTCCCAGGTGCTCGTGCGGACCCCGTTCCGCTCCTGCACCACCCAGGCCACTTCCACCACGGGGATGTCCAGCCCGATGGCCGGCACGGCCATGCGCACCGGCCGCGCCGGGGGGAGGGGCGCTGGCGGAGGCGTCGGCGTGGGCGGCGCTGCGGTGGACATCCGTGTGGGGGTGGCCGTCCTCCTCTGCGGTGCGGGCGCCGTCTCCGTGGGGGTAAGCATCGGTTGCTGGGCGGTGGGGGAGGGTGAGGCCGTCCACTTCCGCGCGGTGGGGGAGGCCGTCGCGGTGGACACCGCGACGGTGGGGGAAGGTGTGGCAGCCGGCTCTGGCACGGTGGGGGAAGGGACGGCCGTGTCCGTTGGAGGAAGGGGCGTGGCCACCGGCGTCTGGCGCAGGGCTTCCACCTGCCTGCGCATGAGGGCCCTCTGGACCTGGTCGTAGCCCACCATCGCCGCCGCGGCCAGGAGGGCCAAGAGGCCGAGGACCAGGAGCGCGGTCCCTACCTTCCTGGTCATGGTGTCCCTCTGTTCCCTGGCGCTACAGGGCCAGTTCCCGTCCCTGGCGGAAGGCGCGCAGGTTCAGGTCCCGGTGCCGCTCTGGGACCCAGGCGGCGATGACCCGTTCCCAGAGATCCACCGGCACCTCCAGGTGCTGGGAAAGGACCCCCAGGAGGACGATATTGTGGACGCGGGCGTTCCCCAGGGCCTGGGCTGTGGCTACAGCGGGGACGAAGCGCACGTCGTCGGTCACGGCCTGGAGCACGCTCCGCACCTTCTCGTCCGAAGGGTAGACGTCGTTCCCGCTGGAGACGGAGACGGGCGGGATGGTGTGGTCGCTCACCAGGGCCAGGCCCCCGCGTCGCAGGTGCTCGGCGTAGCGGACAGCCTCCAGTTTTTCAAAGGCGAGGAGGACGTCGGCCTCGCCTGCCCCGATGATGGGGGAGCGCACGGCCTTGCCCCAGCGCACGTGGCTCACGACGCTCCCGCCCCGCTGGGCCATGCCATGCACCTCCGCTTTTTTGACGTCGTACCCGGCCTCCAGGCCCACATCGGCCAGGACGTTGCTGGCCAGGATGGTCCCCTGGCCGCCCACGCCCACCAGCAAGAAGTTGATGTCCCTCACGGCAACCTCCCTGAGGAGTCAATCCCGAACGACACAAATCCGCGAAAAGATGCCGGTCGGATTTGCACGGTTCGTCAAGATTTGTGCCATTCGTGATCACACTTTTGCCGCCACCTGCTCCCGGCTCAGGATGGCCTCCTTGGGGCACACCTGGACGCAGACCTCGCACCCCGTGCAGAGGAGCGGGTCTATCCAGACCTTGTCGTCTGCCTGGCGGACAAGGGCCGGGCACCCAACCCGCAGGCAGGCCCCGCAGGCGATGCACTTCTCCAGGTCCACCTCCAGGGGGAGCCATTGGGCCCGGGCCTCTGGGAGAAGGGCACAGGGCCCTGTGGCGATGATGACCGAAGGGCCGTCGTAGGCCAGGCAGGCCTTGAAGGCGTTCCGCACGGCCTTCAGGTCAAAGGCGTTCACGCTGTGGACCTCCTCCACCCCCATCGCCCGCACCAGGGGCTCAAAGGCGATCTCCCTGGTCCGCTCGCCCATCAGGGTGAAACCGGTGCCCGGGTTGTGCTGGTGGCCGGTCATGGCCGTGGTGCGGTTGTCCAGGATGACGGTAATAATCCGGCTCTTGTTGTAGACGGCGTTGACCAGGGCCGGCATGCCCGTATGGAAGAAGGTGGAGTCGCCGATGGTGGCGATGTGCCGTTCGGGGTCGCCCGCGCGGTCCGCACCGTGGGCCACGCCGATGCTCGCGCCCATGCAGCCGCAGGTGTGCTGGGCCGAAAGGGGTGGCAGGAGCGAGAGAGTGTAGCAGCCGATGTCCCCGTTGATGGGCACCTTCAGGCGGCCGGCGACGTAGAAGACCCCGCGGTGGGGGCAGCCGGGGCAGAGGACCGGCGGGCGTCCGGGGAGCGGCCCCTTGTCCAGGGCCGGCAAGGGAGGCAGGGCCGAGGCGGGAAGGAGCCCAGCCCGGACCGCGCTTTCCCGCACCACCCGGGGGTCCAGCTCACCGCACAGGGGGAAGATGCTCTTCCCTTCCACAGGGATGCCCAGGAGCCGGATTTCCTCTTCCAGGAAGGGGTCCAGTTCCTCCAGGACGATGAGCCGCTCCACGCCCTGGGCGAACTCCCGCACGAGCCTCGGCGGGATGGGGTAGGTCATGCCCAGCCTCAGGATGGAGGCTTCGGGGAAGACCTCTTTGGCGTACTGGTAGGCCACGCCGCAGGTGACGATACCCAGGGAGCGGTCGCCCCACTCCACGCGGTTGTAGGGGAAGGTCTCGGCGAACTCCTGGACCTTGCGGATGCGTTCCTCAATGACCGGGTGGCGCTGGCGGGCATTGGCCGGGACCATGACGTACTTGGCCACGTTGCGGGGGAATTTCTCCACGGCTGGTGGCACTTCCTGCCGCTCGCCCAGGTCCACTGGCGTGCTGGTGTGGGCGATGCGGGTGGTGATGCGCAGGAGGACCGGGGTGTCAAACTGTTCGCTGATCTGGAAGGCCACGCCCACCAGGTCCTTGGCCTCCTGGCTGTCGGAAGGTTCCACGCAGGGCACCCGGGCGAACTTGGCGAAGCGGCGGTTGTCCTGCTCGTTCTGGGAGGAGTGCATGGCCGGGTCGTCGGCTGAGACAATGACCAACCCTGCCTCCGTGCCGGTCATGGAGGCGTAGAAGAAGGCGTCGGCGGCCACGTTGAGCCCCACATGCTTCATGGCTGTGAGGGCGCGCCGCCCGGCGTAGGCGGCGCCGATGGCCACGTCCATGGCCACCTTCTCGTTGGTGGACCACTCGCAGTAGACCCCTGGCAGCCGGGCCAGGTTCTCCAGGATCTCCGTGCTGGGGGTGCCCGGGTAGGCTGCAGCCAGGACGACGCCAGCCTCCCAGGCCCCTCGGGCGATGGCTTCGTTTCCGGAAAGGAGTTTGCGCACCGTTGTCCCTCCTCGGAGGGTCCGCAGCGCATGGGCAATGGAAGGCGGACCCGCGCTGGGGCGGATTATACCACATCGGCCCTGGGCCGGAAACCCGGGGGCGCGTCGGG